>CAJBSR010000099.1 GCA_903958285.1 uncultured Sphingomonadales bacterium | reverse complement strand
TGACCGCGTCCCCGCTTTCACCCTTGTCAATCAGGGCCTGCATACGAATGCGGCGCTCCATTGGAATCTCCTGACCCCGTCGTTGGTGGAAGAAGCCATTCGCCGTAATGAAGGCGTGCTGGCGGCAGACGGTCCGCTGGTCGTTGAAACCGGCAAGCACACCGGGCGTTCCGCCAAGGACAAGTATATCGTTAAGGATGCTGAAACCGCCGATACGGTGTGGTGGGGCAAGACGAACGTCCCGATGGATCCTGCGCACTTCGCCGCCCTGAAGGAAGACTTCCTAGCTGAAATCGCCGGCCGTGGTGACTTGTTCGTGGCTGACCTGTTTGGCGGGTCACAGCCGGAACACCGCGTCAACGTGCGCGTCATTAATGAACTGGCTTGGCATAATTTGTTCATCCGCACGCTGCTTGTTCGTCCATCGGACGCGGAACTGGCGAGCTTCGTTCCCGAATATACGATCATCGACTTGCCGAGCTTCCGTGCAGACCCTGCACGCCATGGCTGCCGCAGTGAGACGGTCGTTGCCGTCAACTTCTCTGAAAAGCTGATCCTCATCGGCGGCACGGCCTATGCCGGTGAAATGAAGAAGTCGGTCTTCGGCATCCTCAACTATCTCCTCCCGACCCGGGGCGTCATGCCGATGCACTGTTCGGCCAATATTGGCGCGAATGGCGATACGGCAGTGTTCTTTGGCCTTTCGGGCACGGGCAAAACAACCCTTTCCGCAGATGCAAGCCGCACGCTTATCGGCGATGACGAGCATGGCTGGTCAGATACGGCAGTCTTCAACTTTGAAGGCGGTTGCTACGCAAAGATGATCCGCCTTTCGGCAGAGGCGGAACCGGAAATCTTCGCCACGACGAAGCGCTTCGGAACGGTCCTTGAGAATGTGGTGATCGATCCGGTCACGCGTCAGCTCGACTTTGACGATAACAGCTTGGCTGAAAACAGCCGTGGGTCGTATCCGATCGACTTCATCCCCAATGCGTCGGCTGAGAATATGGGCCCAGTGCCCAAGAACATCATCATGTTGACAGCGGACGCCTATGGCGTTTTGCCTCCGATTGCGAAGCTGACGCCGGATCAGGCAATGTATCACTTCCTGTCGGGCTACACGGCCCGCGTGGCCGGTACAGAAATCGGCGTGACCGAACCGGAAGCGACCTTCTCCACCTGTTTTGGCGCGCCCTTCATGCCCCGCCACCCGAGCATCTATGGCAACCTGCTGAAGGAGCGCATTGCAAAGGGTAACGTGACCTGCTGGCTGGTCAACACCGGCTGGACCGGCGGCAAGGCCACGATGCCAGGCATCAGCCGCATGCCGATCAAGGCGACGCGCGCACTGCTGAATGCAGCGCTCGACGGCAGCCTGAACGCAGTTGAGTTCGCCAAGGACCCGAACTTTGGGTTCGACGTGCCGGTCGCAGTGCCGGGTGTGGACACCAAGCTGCTCAATCCGCGCGATGCCTGGGAAGACAAGGCGCAGTATGACGCAACCGCGCGGACGCTCGTCCAGCAGTTCGTTGATAACTTCGCTCAGTTTGAAGATCATGTCGACGAAGGCGTGAAACAGGCGGCGCCCAAAGCCCCTTAATGCATGGTTGATCCGGGCTGCCTGAGTAAGGGCGCCCGGTTCCCATATCCCAATTAGACGGATTGCCGGTGGGCGATCTCAGAATGAGTCGCTGGCCGAGTTGCTGCGCGCCGCACAATTGTGGTGTGGTGGACGTCATTTTATAGGCATCTACGAAGATCTTCATCCAAAAGGCTTTTCTTCAAAGCTGCACAACGGCGCTCTGTTGGGCCCGACATTTGACTTTGGTTTGCCGTGAAACTGCGGTTAGCCTCATGACGTCATGTGGTGATGGAGAATAATCATGGGTCTTCTGGATGGAATTTTAGGCCAACTAGGTGGTGCGGATCAGATTGGTAAACTCGCCGGTCAGTTTGGCATAAGTGAAGAACAAGTTCAGACGGCGATGGCCGCGCTTGGTCAGGCGCATGCCGAGCCGGGCGACACGGTCGCGAGTGCGGCAGCGGCGACGGGGCTGTCGGCAGATACGCTGCAGGGCCTATTGGGCCAGATTGGCGGCGAAGGCGCGCTCGACAAGATTTCAGGGATGATCGACCGTGATGGTGACGGTAATCCTGTGAACGACATCATGGGTATGGCCGGAAAACTCTTCGGTAGATGAGGTGAACCGTCAACCGTGGTCCACCTGAAGGGCCGCGCGGCGACTGGATTTATGACGGGCCCGTGCACCGATCGGTGTTGCGGGTCCGTTTGTTTTGAGCACCCTCCAATTGCATGAT
>CAJBSR010000098.1 GCA_903958285.1 uncultured Sphingomonadales bacterium | reverse complement strand
TCCACCGACATTTGAGTTAGACCAATCCGCGCCAGAGTTATCCGATGTATATACACACCCTTCATCGCGAGCACCGGCAACCCACTTAGAACCATTAGTACTGGTTGCAAAGGAGTTGAAATTGGGGCCATATCCGGCACAGCGTTGATTTGTCCCCGAGCCTGTCGGATTAGACCAAGTGCGGTTCGAAAAACTCCAAGCAACCATACCGAGTCCGCGAACAGGCCCGTGAGAGCGAGCAGCGCGCCGAAGCCTAGAATCGAGAGAAGCGAAAATAGTCTTGGTTCAACGCGATCCGCTATTCGGCCTGCGAACGGGAGCGCTAAGGCGGTGGCCAATAGTCCCATTGTCAGGATTAGGGATGCGAAGCCTCTCGATATGCCAAATTCTGCCTCAATCGGCTTGAGAAAGATGCCGAACGTAAACTGCATGACGGGGCCATTGCCGACAAGCAACGCGATGGCGGCGCCCGCAACGATTCGCCAATCTGAAAGCGCTTCCTGACGCATCGTTATTGCTCCCTGTTCAAGCCAAACAGGCCTGTGGCGGTGCCTTCAAAGATGCGATGCAACAGAGAGGGATCGGTCACAGTTGACCTCACCATTTCTGCCGAACCGCGAGGATCTTCATAGGGAAAGTCACCTGCGAACATGATCCGATCATTTGGAACGTTCTCCAGGCACAGCCGCAGGGCCGCAGGATCTTCCATGCCACTCGTGGTGATCCAAAAATTTCGATTGAAGTAGAATGAAGGCAGTTCTTTGATTGGATTGCCATTGCCAAGCGAAGCTTGGAGTTTGTAGCGATTATCAATGCGCTTCATCCAATAAGGTAGTCCTTCCCCGAGGTGGCCGAGGATGATGCGGAGGCCGGGGAACTCGTCGAGGCGACCCGACATGATGAGGCGCATGGCGTGCAGCCCAGTCTCGGCCGCGAAGCCCCACCCCGCGAAGAATAAGCCATAGTCCACGTATGGCTGCTCCATACCAGGCGAGGGCTCTCGCGGATGAAGATAGATCGGCATGGAGTATGCTTCAGCCGCTGCAAGAAAATCGCGGAATCGTGGATCGTCCAGATAGAGTCCCGCTGTGTGAGAATTGACGATGACACCCTTCAGGCCCAGCTGAGTAGCTCCTCGCTCCACCTCTCTGGCAGCTTCCATCACGTCGAGCGGATAAACGGCCGTCAGACCGGCAAATTTTGAAGGGTGGTTCTTAATTGCCTCGGCCAACATATCATTGGCTTCGCGGGCTAATCCGACGGCAACATCTGCGCCCAGCGCCTGAACACCAGGGGAGGTCAGCGAAATCACTTGACGATCAACACCATGCTCCCTCATCTCCTTAAGGCGCCCTTCACCGAGATCAAACAACCTCTCTTTAAGGTAGGCGGACTGGGGGGATTCCCCGAACACCGTTTTGGCCATGAGCTCCAGAGACCGGGATAAACCAGGCTGCCCCACCAACTCCTTCGTTCGCTTGTAGATCTCCGGGGTGCAGAAGGCTTCCTCGGTAGCGATCACTTCAATTTTATGGGGCATCGGCAGACCTATCTGAACTTTGGATTATAAAGTGCGGCAAGCAATTGCTGAAGCCGGTTTGATGACAGATCCGCTGCGTTTGGATCATAAGTCGGAGCATCAAGGGTGCACCATCCATGATCCGCCTTACGAACGATCGCATCGATCTTAGTGTTTGGCCCTGTGGATGCCGCCAGCGTACGCCATTCGGCAAACGTTCCGAAGACCGGTAGTGGGCTCAGACAAGACTTGAGCATTGACTTCACAACCATATGATTAATCATTCTTTTTTCTTAGAATCCCTATAGCGCTAAGGCTTTGGAACAGCATCCCGCTGCACGCCTTCGAGTTCAGGTACGTAGTGAAGATGGCACGCGACGCAGGCATCGTTGATTGCGCTGCTTGCTGCACTGAACCGCTGAAAATCCCTCTTTTCGGCAGCAGTCGAAGCATCGCTTGTCACCTGAAGCAGGCGTGCTGAGAACTCGGCCCATTTGTCATCGACTGCGTAAGCCTGGCTGCCGATGATCGAGGCTAGCTCAGCCATCGTCATTGCATCACTTTCAGCGTTGAGCCAATCGGCGTCCGACTTTGGGGCCAGCGACCTAAACCCGTTCGCGTCGCTGATCTCTTCAGACCATGCCCAGAGCTGCTCGGCATTCCGCTGAACAACGTGACCCATGAACTCCTTGAGCGGCCGCACCCCCGCGTCGGCAGATCCGCTGGATTCCGCCACTTCCTTTTGTTGGGCAGTCTTCGGCGGCTGAGCGCCGCACGCTGTCAGGCAAAGCGCGATCAGAACGGTTCCTATATGACGCATGGGCCTTTTGCCTCCCTTGGCAATGTTGTCCGCATTCAGCGACAGTTGGGGTATTTCTCTTCAGCGACCGGGCTACCGAAGGCCGGTGGCTCACAACCGGAAGCGACGCGTTCGAATGGAGGAGACCAATCCATTGAATTGATCATCATGGCTCGAATCTGGACAACACCAGCTTCACCCGATCGCTTTTCAAGCACGGTGAGCGCGCGGATATAGCCAGAGGCTCCGCCCGGGAATGCAAAGGGTAGTGGCTGGAAAAGCACCAAGCCATTTCGGCCGAGCGTTCGGACCGTCAGGTGGGGCCCATCCACCAATTCTGGCAATCGAGCGTTTGGACGAAGAGTTGCATTCGCTCTCGTCTCACGTCCCTCAACGTAACCGCTGCCATGGGTAATTGTGAAATCTGTCGCGTAGAGAGCTTTCACCTCCGAAGCGCTGCCAGCTCTGACTGCAGCGCCGAATACGGCGCGGAAGCGATTGGCCGTATCCAGGTCTGATTGCGTTCCTTGGCCAATGACCTGATTGGCACGGACCCAGAATGCCTCCCAGGTCAACGGCGAGACAGCGTTGGTGGCCCTTGGCTGAATTAGTTCAAAACCACGAGGTGAGCCTGCTGGAACGGGCGGACCGGGAGGGTTGGAGGGGACCCGATGTACCTGAGCAAATTCTGCTTTCCATCGCCCAGCGACCAAGGAATACCCTGCCAGCCAGCGAACCCATACGCCACCGCGTGCAGCATCGAGTTTCGTTGTGCCAGTTATTATTGCCGCATCTGAACCAATCAGCCGGACTTGAAGTCCCGTCGCTTCCGACGAATCGACGCCACTGCTGAGGGAGTTTTGGCCACATCGCCGAACAGCTTGCTCGTACCCGCTTACCCAGCCGGATCCTTCCACCAGCTGATATGCTTCAGCGTATGCCTGACGGAGCCGCTTATAATCGCAGTACCGTTGGGACACAGCCAACTGACTGCGGAACGCCAGTAAGTCGCGCACAACTCCAGAGCTGGCCGACGCGGTAACATTGGCGCGATCGTTCGCCAAGTTTTTCCAATCGACATCGGCTCCGTAAGAGGGGGTGCTGAGCATCTGGGTCATGCCCGCTAACGCGAAGATGAGCTTTTTCATTCAGCGCCCCCTTTTCTTACGAAGCTAGAGCCAACCCGGGATCAGAAGCCTGCCCGCAGTGATACAGAAACTGTGCGACCAAACGGGCTGGCATTCGCAGGGTCGAACTGAATGGCGTTGACCCCACCATTCAGCACGAGAGGTGGTTTGCGTTGAAACAGGTTCTGTACACTCAGAGAGATGCCTGCATCCTTGAGGAAGCCGATCTTCTCGAACTTGTAGCCGAAGTTCGCGTCAACTGTGAGGTAAGAGGAAATAGACTCGTACTGTGCGGCAGCGCCCACCGGCAGGAAGATTCGGCCGATATTGTAGCTGTTGCGGTAGTTAGCAAAGAACGAGACATCGAAATTCTCAATGGTCGCGCCAGCTTCAGCACGGGCAACAAACCGCAGCGGATAGCTGAAGTTGTTCACCTGCTCGACAGAGGGTGCACCAACAACCGGGCTAACCTTCCAGCTGAGAACATAGGTGCCGGATGCGCCAACTCGCCATTCGCCCCAGTCCGCCGGCTGCGCATAGCGCAACGAGAAGTCGAGGCCCTGCGCGTCGACCCTCGCCGCGTTTTTGGTCCGGCCATCAACCACAGCCGCAACGTTGCCGATCGCTGGTGCCGCCGCAGTGACAGGCGGATATGTCGCAGTAAGCAGCCCATTCACGAAGGCGTTGAAATCAGACTGCGACATGGTCGCCCGCGTCGGAAAATAGAGCGGGTTGTAGGTAATGTAGCGATCATAGAGCGGAGTTGCGTTGATTGCTCCGGCGAGCCCAACCACGAGGGGCGGGTTGGTGATGATGTTCTCGTACTTGATATTGAAATAATTGACCGATGCGGTCAGACCCGGGGCCAGCCGAGGCGAAATGTCGAAGCCAAGTGACCAGGTCGTTGCCTTCTCGGGCACGAGGCCAGGACCGCCACCGCCGCGATTGATGACCGAAAGCGTGCTTGAAGTTGCAAGGCCAAGCTGCGTGCCGACGACATTATTGGGCGTGGTACGGTTGCCAAAGGTATCTGCGATGTCGGCAAGCGAGGGCGCGCGGAAGGACGTGCCAAAGCTGCCGTGGAACTTCAATCCATCAACCGGCTCCCAATCGAGGCCTATCTTGGGGTTCTTTGTGGTACCAAAATCGCTGTAATCCTCGATCCTGCCTGCAAGAGAGAGATTGACCTTGCGAAGGACCGAGCCTTCGTCGCCAAGGATCGGAACAAGCAGTTCGCCATAAACTGACTTTACCTCTCTCTCCATGGTGCCGCTCGCATACGCAGGCTGCAGCACACTTGGCGTATTTGTGGTGGCGCCAGTTCGAGCAAATAGCTTGTCATTGCGGTATTCCGCTCCGATCGCGAGCTTCACATCGCCAGCGCCGAGCGTGAAGAGCGAGCCGTTTGCCTGCACCTTGGCCTGATACCGCTTGAGACGGCTGTAGGTGTCAGTCCAGGCGCGGATGTAATCGAGCGTCTGGGCTGAATTGCAGCTGGTTGCATTGCCGCAAAAGGGGTTGAAGAAGGGCACATCGGCCGGCTTGGCAATGCTGGCAACCGTATTACCAAGCGCGCGGCTGACAGCGTTAGAGTTAATCAGATTGCCGGTGCGGGCATAATCGTCGTTTTGGTAGTAGCCGGCTGACAGGTCGAGATTCCAGCTGCCGCCGAGATCTGCTCCAAGGCTGGCAGTCCCACCGAAGTTCTCCTGAAAACCAGTAAATGCCTCGTGGCCGAGATCATTGGTGAACGCATAGAGAACTGACAAGTTGGCTGCGCAATTGAGTCCGGGATTACCTGCGAGGCTTCGACCAGGGTTACAGGGGCTGAATGGATTTGACGCGGGAACGCTAAGCCCGTTGGCTGCCGATAAGGTGTTGGCGCGTGCCTGATCAAAAGTGCGTTTCGAGTAGTGTCCGGCCAGCTCGACGCGAATGCTATCGCCCAACTCTTGATAGCCCGAACCCACAACGCTCCAGCGCTTGAAATTAGGTGAAACCTCCGCGCCGTCGAAATAGCTCAGAAGGTTGGGCGAACCGGCCGAGAGCTGAGAAAGCAGCAGGTTGCTGCCGTCCTGACCAGCCGGAATCGGATAGAAGGTCGACCCCGCTACGATATTGCCGGGATAGCTGAGGCGAGGTGGCGAACCCAGGCCGTACGGCCGAAGATCATCGCTAAACAGATTTCCGGTATCGGCAGCTTTGAGAGCTGTGCCGTCAAGATACTCACCGGCGAGCATGACGCCGCCGTTCGACCAGGTCTTGCCGATAATTCCGCTGATTTTCGATGAATGGATTGAGTCGGTAAAGTTGTGCTGTCCGTTGACTTCGACCCCATCAAACCGCTTGCGGAGAATGAAGTTCACCACGCCAGCAACCGCATCGGATCCATAAATTGCAGAGGCGCCGTCTGCGACAACCTCAACCCGTTGAATTGCGATGCTGGGGATCGAATCGATGTCAAAAAACGTCTGACCGGCGCTATTGTTGCCGGTTGCAGGCCGCCTGCCATCGATCAGCACCAAGGTCGCTGCAGGACCAAGCCCACGTAGATTTGTCGCTCGACCGCCGACTGCGTTGATCCGCGATCCCTGCTGCGATTGCCCGGCGTTGGCGGTAAACTGATTTCCGCCCAGTGAAGCTACCTGGGGGATCGTAGCAATGATATCAGCGGTGCTTTGAGCACCCGTACGGAGCATATCATCGCGCGTAAATGGAATGGTCGGTGCGCCAACCGGCGCGACCCCCTTGATTAGGGTCCCCGTGACGACAATTTCGCCACCGGCCGCATCCCCTTCTTCCTGTTCGTTGACAGAACCACTGATAGCCGGGACTTCCTGTGCGATAGCTGGTGTCGCAGCACCTACGATCAACGCCGTCATCGAAATCGCCGACATGAGAACCGGCAAGACTGTGTTCCTCATTGTATTCCTCCCCTCAAAGCGGCGTTGCTTGCCAGCGGATTTACGGCACTATCGCAGTGTCACCGCCAGACGCGTCACACCAATTGTGATCCGGGATCAGTTTTCACATTAGACATTCGATTCGTCAATATGCAATCTGCAATGAAAAGGTGAATCATAAATTTGACTGTGTAGACCTATCGCGTTGGGACGCATCACCATAGGATTTAGGGCGAGACGTGCGTCCTTTATCCCTTCGGAAAACTGGACGTTGCAGGCGACCAGCTTTATCCGGTTCACGAGACAAGCCGTTTTGGCGAACCGGCGCGCAACCGAGTGAAAGAAAGAACTATGGCAGCGACGAACGACGAAAAGAATGGGAAGCGGCGCGGCATTCAGTCTGTGGAGATTGGATTGCGCGTTTTGTCCGCTGTTTCAGCTGCGCAAGAGCCCTCCACGCTATCTGCAATTGCCTCGCGCGCTGATCTCTCGGCCAGCCAGACGCATCGCTATCTCGCCAGCCTCGTTGCGTCAGGAATGGTTCGCCAGGATGGCAAATCGGGTCTTTATGACCTGGACGCTGGTGCTATCAGGATTGGGCTGGCAGCCCTTTCTCGGGCAGACCTATTCGTCCAAGCCGATTCAATTTTCCGAGAGCTTAGCAAATCCTGCAAGCGAACAGTGATGTTAGCTGTTTGGGGCGATGCCGGACCAACTATCGTGCGCTGGTTCGCAGGATCGCCCCCGGTGGTGACATCGCTTGCAGTCGGCTCGACCCTGCCAGTACTGCAATCCGCAACGGGGCGGATTTTCTTCACCTTCGGAGACGGGGTACAGGATTCCGCGTTAGTGAAGCATGAGATCAAACGGCTAGGGATGCGGGCAGCAGAGCTTCGGTCGCTCGCAGAAAAGGTTCGCCATGGAATGTCCTCTAAAATCGAAGGAGATCTGATCCCCGGGCTCCGGGCTCTGGCAGCCCCCGTTTTCGATCTTCAAGGACGGCTGGTACTAGTAGCAGCTTTGTTGGCGAATGCACATTTTCCAAATTCAGAAGACGACAACGCTCTTATCTCGCTCAAAGAGTCCTGCGCTGAACTGACCACATCTCTTGGCGGGCGATGGCCTGCTATCAGCTAGATTGTCATACTCCAATCACTCGAAGGCGATCCAACGTCCGAGAAAGACAACCGCAGTCCAAATCGCAATGGATGAAATGCCAGCAACCCGCGCCCCGCTGGGCGGCGTGAGCACAATATCCCAATTCGCAATTCTGCGAAATTCGGTTGCATGGAAAATTCCCATATTTGCTCCAGCTAATGCCAAAGCGATAACTTTGGCCTGGAAAAGCTGATTGTTGCCATAACGAACGGCATCGGAGCAGAACATCATGGCTCCTGTTAGCACTGCAAGCGCAAATGCTGTCCACGTGTAGGGCAGCAATTCTGAAATCACTCCACTTGCGTTCTGACGATAGGACCTGAACCCGATTAGCCGAGCATCAACAATGAAAATACTGCCGATGACGATCGCAACTGCAAGAACGTGAACGGACTCTATCCACGGAAAAGCCATTTCGTTTTCTCGTATGAATTGAGAAAAGGCCAACCCATCGACATATGACAAAAACTGGTCAAACATAGAATTACCCCTGAGGATTTTATGAGTGAAATCGCTAAATAACGTAAGCAATCCAGCGACCAGCAAAGATGACAAGAACCCAGGCAATCAGTGCAGCAAAAGCGCGCCGTTTCCGGACGACATCTGATCCTGACCGGGTCGGTAGAAAGGTCAGCAGGCACGCTAGTGTCAGCAGTCCAAGTTTCACATAAAAGAGCGTGTTGCTGAGAGTGCGATCAGGCTCACTGACGATCATGATCAAACCTGTGGCCGCAAGCAGAACAAGTATGATCGCCCCAGCCTTGAGCCGACCGCCATCAAAATCCGTCATTTCGACGTC
>CAJBSR010000097.1 GCA_903958285.1 uncultured Sphingomonadales bacterium | reverse complement strand
GTCCAAGAAACTCATTCCAACCCAGCGATGATCGCGCGCAACGATTCAATCCCCTCGCCCTTTTCCGAAGAGGTCAGAACGATTTCTGGATAAGCCGCCGGATGCTTTTTCAGCGCAGCCTGCACTTGGGCAATGTTCGCCTCACGCGTGGCGGCATTGACCTTATCGGCCTTGGTCATCACCACCTGAAAGGTCACGGCGGATTTGTCCAAAAGTGTTAGAATTTCCTCGTCCACATCCTTAACCCCATGCCGTGTGTCAATCAGCACAAAGGCGCGGCGCAGAGTTTGACGGCCAGCAAGGTACTGCTTCAACAGCGCTTGCCATTTGGCCACCACGGCCACAGGGGCTTCGGCATAGCCATAGCCCGGCAGGTCAACCAGATAGCGCTCTTCGCCCAAGGTGAAAAAGTTGATCTCTTGCGTCCGCCCCGGGGTGTTGGATGCACGCGCCAAGTTCTTGCGCCCGGTCAATGCGTTGATCAGGCTTGATTTCCCCACGTTCGACCGGCCCGCAAAGCATACTACCAACCGGTCCGCGGGCGGCATATGCACCATGGCGACCACGCCTTTAAGAAAATCGACTGGCCCCGCAAACAACAGGCGGCCTTTTTCCTTCGGCTCAAAATCAGGCTCGTCGGCCAAGGGGAAGGTCAGGCTCATCTTGCATTCCATCTGTCAAAGTGGCGCCCGGTGCAAAACGCAACGGACGCGAGAACCTCGCGTCCGTTGTCTTGGGTCTGGGGCCGCTTGGTTTGGGCCATATACCCTAACATTTTTTCGGCGCTTTAGGGCTGTTGGCAGGCTTAGGCGGCGCTTTGGCTTTTTTGAGCGTCGCCTTGATGTTGTCGAAAATGTCTGGCCGGTGCCCATGGCTCCACATGATGATGTATTGCTGGGCGAAGGTGATGGTGTTGTTGGTGATCCAGTACACCACCAAGCCCGAGGCAAAGCTGCCCAGCATGAACATAAAGATCCAGGGCATCCATGCCATGATCTGTGCTTGCGCTTTGTCCGCGGGGGCGGGGTTCAGCTTTTGCTGCAACCACATCGACACACCCAGCAAGATCGGCAGCATGCCAATAAACACGGTATGCAACATGCTGCCCGTCGGTGGGGCTGCCCAAGGCAAAGCGCCAAACAAGTTGAACAGCGAGGAAGTGTCGGGCATCGACAAGTCCTTGATCCAGCCAAAGAACGGCGACTGGCGCAGTTCGATGGTGACATAGATCACCTTATACAGGCTGAAGAAGATCGGGATCTGGAAGAAAATCGGCAAACAGCCAGCCGCCGGATTGACCTTTTTTTGCTTATAAAGCGCCATCATGTCGCGTTGCAGCTTGGTCTTATCCTCGCCCGCTTTTTCCTTCAGGGCTTCGATCTCGGGTTGAAGTTCTTTCATCCGCGCCATCGAGACATAGCTCTTGTAGGCCAAAGGCAGAACCAACAGCTTCAAAATGAAGGTCAGGCCAATAATCGCCAGCCCCATATTGCCCAAGGCTTGGTGCATCAGGTGCAGCACGAAGAAGATGGGTTTGGTCAAGAAGAAGAACCAGCCCCAATCAATCGAATCTATAAAGCCCGGGATGGCGATTTGATCTGGGTTGACCTTGTCGCCGAACAGGCGCGCCAGCCAGCCGGGGTTGTTTTCATAACCCGCAATCGCTTCCCACTCTTTGGCACCGGCAAACAAGCGGATCGAGGATTGCGCAGTGGCCCCCGGTGCCACCGTCATCAGGGGTTGGCGCACCTCTGTTTGATAAATGTCGGCGGTGGGGGTGTATTTGGTCACTGCGGTAAAGGGCTTGCCCTGTTCGGGGATCAGGGTCGTCATCCAATAATGGTCGGTAAAGCCGATCCATCCATCGCCCGTTGATTCGATGGCCTCGCCTTTTGCGCCTTCAAAGTCAGCTTGCTTTGGCAAATCGCCGTAAGACGATTCAGCCAAATCGCCGTCGATCCGGCGAACGGGGCCTTCATGCACCACGTAAACGCCTTCCAACTTGGGCAGGCCGTGGCGGGCGATGATGCCGTAGGGGGCCAAACGCGCCTCGACCGTGCCAGTATTGGCGACTTGGTCGGTGACGGTGAAGAGAAAATCCTTGTCCACCGAAATTGTGCGGGTGAAGTTTAGGCCCTTGCCGTTGGTCCACGACAGCGTCACGGGCTGGTCGGGGGCCAGCGTGCCGCCCTTGGTCAGGGACCACTGCGTCTTTGCGCCGGGCACATCAGCGTCGGTCAGACCGTTGCCGGGGGCAAAGCCGAAGACGGCGTAATAGGGCTTGTCCTTGCCGACCGGTGACAGCAGCTGCACCGTGGGCGACGCTGGGTCGACCGTTTGCCGATAGGTTTTCAGCGCCAGATCGTCGATCCGACCGCCCAGCATCGAGATGGAGCCCGACAATTTGGGCGTGTCCACCGTCAGGCGCGGGGCTTCAGGCTCCGCCGTGGCTGTCAGCGCAGGCGCGGCGGCAGCCTCATCCATCACGGTGGGCGTGGCGGCTGTGGTCGCCGTTTCTGACGGAAGGGCTGTCAGGGCCGGTTGTTCGCTGGGGAACCATGTCGGGAACAGCATCGGTCCGGCCACAAACCAGATCAGGATGACCACGGCTGAAAGCACGGTTGCGAGAAGAAGGTTCTTGTTCTGATCGTCCATCGGGACTTCCGCCATTTCTAAGCTGTTTAACGCGACCTTCAACGACAGGGGGGATGAAAGGTCAAGCGGTTTCACAGCTTTTGGGACCATGGTGGCAGAAGTCGGGGGTGCTTGGCGGCTATCAAGCCTTGTCTGTGCGCAAAACAGATGAACTGGGTGGCCTAGCCCGCTCGCGCTTGACAGAGTTTGGGGCGCGCCTAGGGACTGGGGGTGCTGCCTCCGGCGGGGATATTTGGGCACGTATGAAAGGCATCCAAGAGGGGCTTTGATGCGTATCAAAAGAAACAGAAGGAGTCTGCCATGCGTGCCACCCGTTTGACCCTTGGCCTTGGACTGGCCACCGCCTTGTCGCTGAGCTTGGCGTTTTTAGCCTCTTGCACGGGTCTTCCTTCGTTCAAGGATGCCAGCCTGTCAGATCGTCAGTTCCAGCTTGAGGAGTTCTTTGACGGCAATTTCATCGCCCATGGCCAGTTTCAAGACCGCTTCGGCACGGTGCGCCGCCAGTTCGAGGTGAAGATCGCCGGAACGTGGGACGGCAAAGAACTGAAACTGGTGGAAGATTTCGTCTATGAGGATGGCTCGACCGAGCAGCGGGTTT
>CAJBSR010000096.1 GCA_903958285.1 uncultured Sphingomonadales bacterium | reverse complement strand
TCCGGCAACACCGGTGTCGGTCTGGCCATGGTGGCTGCGGTCAAAGGCTACAAGCTTGTGCTGGTCATGCCCGACAGCATGTCGATTGAGCGCCGCCGTTTGATGCTGGCCTATGGCGCGACATTCGATTTGACGCCACGTGAAAAAGGCATGAAGGGTGCCATCGCCCGCGCACAGGAACTGGTGGATGCCACCCCTGGCGCTTGGATGCCGCAGCAATTTGAAAACCCCGCCAATATCGAAGTCCATGTCCGCACGACTGGACCTGAAATCCTTGCAGACTTTGCGGACAAGCCACTCGACGCCATCATCACCGGCGTCGGCACGGGTGGCCACATCACAGGTGTCGCCCAGTTTCTGAAGCCGCATTGGCCCAATCTCAAAGTTTACGCGGTCGAACCGACGCTCTCCCCCGTCATCTCCGGCGGCGCGCCTTCGCCTCACCCCATTCAGGGGATTGGTGCTGGCTTCATTCCCAAGAATCTCCACACCGATCTTCTTGATGGCGTCATTCAGGTGGATCCTGCCGACGCCAAGGACATGGCGCGAAAGTCAGCCACGCTGGAAGGCATGCTCGTCGGTATCTCGTCAGGCGCGACGCTGGCCGCCATCAAGCAGAAACTGCCTGATCTGCCCGCCGACGCCCGTGTGCTGGGCTTCAACTATGACACAGGCGAGCGTTACCTCTCCGTTCCGGACTTCCTGCCGGAGGCGTAAGCCCTCGTCTTCCTCCCTGTGACAGACCGTGACCTTTATCATTTAACGCAGGACGCAGTCGTCGATGCGATCAAACGGGCGGACACTAAGGGCGTCCGCGCCGGGCCGATCATTGCCTTGTGCCTGCTGGCAGCGCTTGCACTGGGTGTTTGGGCTTGGTCAGCCGGATGGCTAAGTCAGGCCTTTGATGGCGTTAAACAAAGTGCGGTGGATGACTATTCGATCAGCGTACCCGCCAATGTCCCGACGGTCGAGCCCCTCGAACTGAAGGAAGTCCCGGTCGAGATCGCCAAGAAGATCAACGACGCGACGCCCTTCACCAAGGAACCTGTTCCACCAGCCGCACCTTTCCGCATTGCAGGAAGTGCCAATGACATTGCACGCGCGACGGACTGTCTGGCCGCCGCCATCTGGTATGAGGCCGGGGCAGAAACACTCGCCGGTAAAAAGGCGGTAGCACAGGTCGTGCTCAACCGCGTTCGACACCCCGCATATCCCAAATCCGTCTGTGGCGTTGTCTTTCAGGGGCAGGAACGCGCAACGGGGTGTCAGTTCACCTTCACATGCGACGGCGCGATGTCGCGCGTACCGGGCGTAGAAGCCTGGGGGCAAGCGCGTGGCCTCGCCCGCATCATGCTCAATGGGGAAGTCTTCAAGCCCGTCGGCGTTGCCACACATTATCATACGGACTGGGTGCTTCCGGCCTGGAGCGCAAAGCTCGACAAAGTCCACAAGGAGGCGACGCACCTGTTCTTCCGCTGGACCGGTTTCTGGGGCACCCCTGCGGCCTTCCGCGGCCGCTATGCCGGGGTAGAGCCTGCTGTTCAGAAACTGATCATGCTCTCCCCTGCCCATGCGCAGGTCGATGCCGATGATGCTGTTATCGGAGATGTACCGCCGCTTGATCCGACGCTCGGTATCCCTGGGGCTGAAGGACAGATGCCGCCCGGCACGCCGCCTGTGGG
>CAJBSR010000095.1 GCA_903958285.1 uncultured Sphingomonadales bacterium | reverse complement strand
CTCCAGCAATGCGTCGAGATCGGCGAGCAGAATATCGGAGGCGCGCGTCATCTGCACGGACAGGCATGTGTCAAGCACGTCGGAGCTTGTCATGCCCTGGTGCATGAAGCGGGCTTCTTCGCCCACATTTTCTGCAACCCATGTAAGGAAGGCGATCACATCATGCTTGGTGACGGCCTCAATGGCGTCAATGGCGGCAACGTCGATGGTCGGGTTGGTCGCCCACCAGTCCCACAGCGCCTTTGCAGCGGACTTTGGCACAACGCCCAGCTCTGCCAACGCGTCGGTGGCGTGCGCCTCAATTTCGAACCAGATCTTAAAGCGGGTCTCAGGCTCCCAGATTTTGACCATCTCGGGGCGGGCATAGCGGGGAATCATGGGCAGTCCTGTGGCTTGATGTTTCGACGTGCCGCTAGCAGGAAGGGGCAGGGGCGGCAATCGGAAGGGACGCAGGATGCGTATTGGAATTCTGACAGGCGGTGGCGATGTGCCGGGGCTGAATGCCTGTATCCGCTCCCTCACGCTGTCCGCGCTGGATTTGGGCTGGCAGGTGACGGGCATTCGCCGGGGCTGGCAGGGGTTGTTGGATGTCGATCCCACAAGCGCATTGAGCCGCGCTGAGAATCTTATTGAGCTGGGTCGGGAAACAGTGCGCGGGGTGGATCGGGTCGGCGGCACGATGCTGCACAGCTCCCGCCTTGATCCGCGCACACGGCCCGAAGGGGACCGCAGTCAAGAGGTGCTGGAAAAGCTCACCGCGCTCGGCATCGATGCCGTCTGCGCGATGGGCGGGGATGGAACCCTGCGCTTTGCGGCACATCTGTCCGGCTTGGGCGTGCCTGTTATCTCCATCCCGAAGACGATGGATAATGACGTGTTCGGCACCGATTACTGCATCGGCTTTTCAACTGCGATCAGCCGCTCGGTCGAGGCAATCAACGCCCTGCGCACGACGGCGGCCAGCCATGAACGCATCGCCATTGTGGAACTCTTCGGGCGGCGCTCAGGCGAGACGGCGCTGATGTCCGGCTTTCTGGCGCAGGTGGACAGGACGATGATTTCGGAAGTGCCCATCGATCTGGACGTACTGATCCCGCTGCTAGAAGCGGACAAGCGCTCCAACCCCGAGAGTTATTCCATGTGCGTCGTCTCCGAAGGCGCGACAATCAAGGGCGATGAAGGCCTTGGCGAAGAGATTGGCAAATCCGCCAGTGACCGCACACAGGAAGGCATCGGGCAGCGACTGGCGCGCGAAGTCTCCAGCCGGACAGGGCAGGGCACGATCGTTCAGGAACTGGCTTATCTGATGCGGTCCGGCGCTCCCGATGCCGTTGACCGCATGGTTGGCTTTGCCTTTGGGGCACTGGCCGTCCAGTTGCTTCAAAGCGGGCAGGCAGGGCGGATGGTGGCCCTGAAAGGTGGCAACTACACCCATGTGCCGATTGCGACGCTGCTGGAGCAACGCAAGTCGGTTGATGTGTCCGCCCTTTATGATCCGCAGACCTATCGGGCCTCGCTGGTTGGCATCGAGGGTATGCCGATGTTGCTTTACTGAGCCGCTGCATTTCAGCAGGACGGCGCAAGTTTTAGATTAGTCCGGCTGCGCGCAAGGACGTGTGCTTGTCAGCGCCAATGATGATGTGGTCGTGGACGACGATGCCCAATCGCCTGCCAGCCTCGGCAATGTCTTTGGTGAGTTGGATGTCGGCGCGGCTGGGGGAGGGATCGCCTGACGGGTGATTGTGGACCAGAATGATCGCCACAGAGCCAAGATCGATCGCGCGCCGGATGACCTCGCGGACATAGACCGCCGCCTGATCGATGGAGCCTTCAGACATCACCTCATCGCGGATCAGCATGTTCCGGGAATTGAGGTGCAGCACGCGGACCCGTTCAATCGTGAGCGCGGCCATGTCGACGCGCAGATAGTCGAGAAGCGCCTGCCAGTTGCTCAGGATCGGCTGGTTGCGGATGGGGTCACTCAACATGCGCAGGCTCGCGGCCTGAACAATCTTGAGGGCAGCGACTGCCGTCTCACTCAAGCCGCCCGAGCGCGCGAGTGATTCTCCATCCGCTGTCAGAAGCCCGCCAATGCCGCCAAATTCATGCAGCAGTTTTTTGGCCAGCGGCTTAGTATCCCGCCTCGGAATGGCCAAAGCCAGAAGATATTCAATGAGTTCGTGATCCAGCAGGGCATCGCCGCCGCCTTCAATCAACCGCTTACGCAGACGCGCGCGGTGGCCGGTGCCATCGGTTGTTTCCCCGTTCATCAACGATAGGCTAACTTGGGAGCTGAAGTTGCGCAATTGCGCTTGATCACGGCCCATAAAGCGGCTTGTTAGGAGTTATGGCGGTTCGACCCGGCGTCAAATATGCATCGCTCGCACTGGCGGGCGCCGGAGCTGCGGCTGTCGTTGCGGTATGGAGTTACCGTGAGCCGATCGCGCGCGACGCGATTGACGGGTATCTGCAAGATCGCGGCGTTACTGCCGACTATGACATCCGCGCGATTGAGACGCGACGCCAGCGACTTGAAAACATCCGCATTGGAGATCCCAAGAACCCGGACCTGACCGCCGATTGGGCGGAAATTGACGTCGGGCCAAGCCTATCTGGCCTGACCGTGCGCGCGGTGCGGGCAGGCGGCGTCCGTCTCAATGGCCGCCTAGTTGACGGCACCGTCTCGCTTGGCGCGCTGGATCGGCTGCTGCAAAAGTCCACAGGCGCTCCGTTTCGCTTGCCCGATATTGACCTGTCTTTGGAGGATGCGCGCCTGCGCTTGGACACGCCCTTTGGCCAATTGGGCGGCAAGCTGGACGGGCAGGGCAATTTGCAGGGCGGATTTGAAGGGAAGCTCGCCCTTGTCGCGCTGCGCCTTGCCCGCGATGCGGATTGCGGTGCAACGGATGTCACCGTTTATGGCGATTTGTCGGTTGTGGGCCGGCGTCCGACTTTTAAGGGACCCGTCCGTCTCTCTGAATTCGCCTGCGGCACGATGTCGGGAAAAACGGCGGATATCTCGCTGGACGCCAGTATCGCCGAGGATATGGCGGATTGGCGCGGCAAAGGTGCCGTTCGCTTATTGTCATCTGCGATGCCGGGCGTGAAGATCGGCGGCGCTGAGGTAAAGGTGGACTTTCGCGGAGACGTCCGGAAGACGGACGCCGACTTGGATATCCTCCTAGGGTCGATGGCGGCGGCGGACATGACGGCGTCCCGCGTCAGGTTCTCCGGCAAGACGACTTTGGGTGCGCGCGGCACGATCTTTTCGGGGCAGGTCCGCGCCGCCCGGATCTTTACAGGCGGCTTGACCAAGAAAGCTGCGGCGCAATTGGGTGCACTGCCGGATGGAACGCCGATCAGCCCTGTCGCGCGGCAATTGGCCGCAGCGATCTCAGCTTTGGGTAAAGGCGTTGGCGGGCATGGCGATGTCGAGGCGAGCTATGTCGATGGCGTCGGCGCACTCGCACTGTCGGACGTCGCGTTGGCCAGTGCCAGCGGCGCGAGCCTGCTGCTACCCGGCGAAAAGAGCGTCGTTCTCGATGAAGGCGGGCTCCGGCTGTCAGGCATTGCGCGGTTCGGCGGCGGCGGCTTTCCGGGCGGGACCGCGCTGCTCAACGGGCGGGGTGGCACCATCACCTTCCAGCCCTATGTCGCAAAGGGTTCACGCCTGACGCTGACACCGGCCCGCTTTGCTATCGCGCCCAAAGGCATCGCCTTCGATACAGTCGCCACGATTGACGGCCCCTTGGGCGGCGGCCGGATAAGCGGGCTGGTCGTGCCGCTGCGCGTCCAGGCGGGGAAGGGATCGCCCATAGGGTGTCAGCCGGTGTCGTTCCGCGCCCTCACGCTTGAAGCGCTGCGCCTTGGTCAAACCTGCTTCAACGCCTGTTTGACAGCGACGTCGCTTGATGTCCCCGGCCTGCGCCTCAGAGGCGCGCTGGGCTCGTCTCCGATGAGCCTCACCGCAAGCCGCGCGCGTTATGGGCTCAAGGACGGCACCTTTGGCCTGACGGGGGTGACGGCGCAGGTGGGAGAGGCGTCCCGCCAAAGTCTCCTCTCTGCCGACACGATTTCGGGACGCAGCACGCAGGCCGGAGTGTCCGGCAATTTTGAAGGGGCAGGCGGACAGATTGGCAATGTGCCGCTGCGCCTTTCATCTGCCTCCGGGCCTTGGCGCTTTGCGCGCGGTGTGTTGAACATTGGCGGGCAGGGGACAGTGTCTGATCCCGACCCTGATCGCCGATTCCTGCCGCTTTTGGCCGATACCATCTCGCTGCGATTGGCTAACGGAAAGCTCGATGGAACCGCCGTGCTGCGTGAACCAAAGAGTGGGGCGGACATTGCCGGCGTGACATTCCACCACAATCTGTCCTCGGGCATTGGAGCGGCAGATATTGACGTTGCCAACCTCGCCTTCGGAGACCGCCTCCAGCCAGAGGCGATCACCCCCAGGACATTGGGTGTCGTCGCCAATGTCTTTGGCAGTGTCAACGGGACGGGGCGTGTCGACTGGTCCGGCGATGCGGTGACAAGCACTGGGCGCTTCCGGACGGCCGGGCTGAGTTTCGCGGCTGCCTTTGGCCCGGTTGAGGGGCTCAAGGGAGAGATCGCCTTTGTTGATCTGCTCGGCCTTGTGACGGCACCGGACCAGAAGGTCGCAATCGCCGACGTCAATCCGGGCATCTCCGTAACAGATGGGGCGCTTACTTACCGTCTGCTGCCGGGATATCGCGTCCAAGTGGATGGCGGGCGCTGGCCCTTTGCGGGCGGGTCTCTGATCTTGGACCCCACGACGCTCGACATGTCGACGGCATCTGCGCGACACCTGACCTTCCGGGTGGAAGGGCTGGATGCCGCGCGGTTCATTGCGGCTATGGAGTTTGAGAATGTCGCAGCCACCGGTCGCTTCGATGGCGCCTTGCCGATGGTGTTCGATGATCAGGGCGGCCGCATCGAAGGCGGTCACATCGTTGCGCGCGGGGGCGGCACGCTGTCTTATGTCGGCCAGGTCTCAAACGAGAATCTGGGCTTGATGGGCCGCTTCGCCTTTGATGCGCTGAAGTCGATGAAATATGATCGGCTGGCCATCGACCTGAACGGCGCGATTGACGGGGATGTCATCACGCGCATCAGCTTTGCCGGGGTCAATCAGGCGCCAATTGACGGCGGGCGTACAAAACTGCCCATTAAGATTTTGGGCGCGACCAATATACCCTTCATTTTCAATGTGACGATTACGGCGAAATTCCGACAGCTTTTCGACATGACGCGCAGCTTTAATGACCCGTCGATCCTTATAAATCGCATGGTTCCGCGGTTGGAACCGCTGCCGCAAGATGAACGTAAACCCACCAATCCCGTTCAGCCCCCCGAAAGCGGGCCGAAGCAATAAGGAAGACGTTGTTGACGCACAGACGATCAGATGCGAACCCGGGGATTATGAAACAGGCTTCCCTTCTTCTGGCTCTTGCCGCCTCCGCTCTTTTGGCCGGATGCGTGCAGATTCAGGCCCCGGACAAACCGATTGAGATCAACCTGAACGTCAACATTAAGCAAGAGGTCGTCCTCACCCTGAAGAAGGATGCGGAAGACCTTGTGAACAACAATCCGGAGCTGTTTCCGCAATGACGCTTTCTCGTAAATCTCTCGCGCTCGCAGGTGCCGCCGTCCTTGTCGTCGGTGCAGCCGGCATCGCCTATGCACAGTCTGCTGGCGCGATCAGTGCTGCACTGTCCAGTGGTGAGGTTGGTGAACAGGCGGATGGCTATCTCGGCTTTCGCAGCACTCCATCCG
>CAJBSR010000094.1 GCA_903958285.1 uncultured Sphingomonadales bacterium | reverse complement strand
CACTTTGCCTGAAGCCAAAAAATCAATTCCGGTAGGCCAGGTATTTGTATATCGAAACACTCCGGTAACAATGATTTCGTTGTTTTGAATGTGAGAAATCGGCAGAAGGGGGCGGCCTAGGCCTCTATAACGCGCGTCAGATTGCTGACATCCATGACGGGAGCATTCGATGCACGGTAAAAAACGATGGTCGAACTGAGTTTGAAATTTCCATCCCAGCTTGACCTTCACCGGTGAAGCTGGAGAGGCGCTGTCAGTCTCAGTCTAACCGCAACTTGTCTCCAAATGGCAAAACAACAGCAGCTACGCCGCAACTTAAGGCAGCGTGAGACTACCACTCGGCCAAGGCGGGCTTGCGATGTTATTCGTAAACCCATCGGCCGGTAAAATGGCGCTAGATCTATAGCGGCGCAGATGTGAATTTGAGCATCGGCGAACCGATCTTAGATCGGGATCCACAAGTCACCAAAAATCTGTCCCTCTGGGCTGGCCATGGTCCGAATTACCCGTCTCCTAGATCGCTCTGGGAGGACCCTTTTATCACCCAACTCTGGCAACCCGTTAGGAAACGAGAGAGCTAGGGCTGGCATGTGCCGACTTGCCCCGTCTGAAGAACTAAAGGGCCTTTTAAAAACTCAAGGGGGATATTTAGGGGGATAAAAATCTTCTTCGGGGGAAATTTCCCTTACATTTCAAAGGTTTATTGAAGATTAATGGTGCCCAGGAGAGGACTCGAACCTCCACGACCTTGCGGTCACTGGCACCTGAAGCCAGCGCGTCTACCAATTCCACCACCTGGGCACGGCGCAGATCCCGATGTGGGTCAATGCGGAACGAAGCGGCGCGATTAGGCAGGCCATTGCCGCTTGTCAACAGGCTTCGGCGCGGGCATTGGCGGGCTTACCTCAGCAAGGGAATTTGACGACGATGAAAGAAGCTTTGGTTACGGTCTTTGGCGGTGGCGGATTTGTCGGGCGCTATGTGGTCGAAGCTCTTCTGCGGTCCGGCGCCCGCGTACGCGTGGCAGAGCGCAGCCCGAAAAGTTCCTGGTATCTGAAGGCACAGGCAAATCTTGGCCAGATCACCTTTGTGGCCGCGGATGTGACCCGCCCTGAAACACTGGGTCGCGCCATCGAAGGCGCTGATGCTGTCATCAATCTGGTCGGCAGCTTTGCGGATATGCAGCGCATTCATGTCGATGGCGCGCGCAATGTGGCGGAGGCGGCTGCCAGCGCCGGTGTGGCGTCGTTCGTCCAAATGTCGGCCATTGGCGCAGACTCGGAGAGCCCTTCGGCCTATGGACGGACCAAAGGCGATGGCGAGGCGGCCGTACGCAAAGCCTTCCCCAAGGCGACGATCCTGCGCCCATCCATCGTGTTCGGTCGGGAAGATGCGTTCATCAATCGCTTTGCAACACTCATCCGCATGTTGCCCATCTGCCCCATCATCGGCGGTGACACCAAGTTCCAGCCCGTCTTTGCCGGCGACGTTGGCCATGCGGCGTGTGCCGCGGCGCTGAAGTCCGGCGGGTCTGACGGCGCGACTTATGAGCTCGGTGGGCCAACCGTGCTGTCGATGCGCGAGATCAACCAGTGGATCGCGGACCGCACGGGCCGTGCGCCGCTGTTCATCGATGTGCCCAACCCCATCGCCGCTGCAATGGCGACATTGACCGGCTGGCTGCCCGGTGCGCCGATTTCGCGCGACCAGTGGCTGATGCTCCAGTCTGACAATGTCGTAGCGCCCAAGGCCAAGGGTCTGAAGGCGCTCGGCGTGCCTGCCACGCCGATGGATGCGGTCGCGCATGGCTGGCTGGTCGAATATCGTCGCCATGGCCGCTTCGGGGCGGCTGCATGAGCGATCTGCTGACCGTCATTCTCCTCGGCATCATTGAGGGGCTGACTGAATTCATTCCCGTCTCATCGACAGGCCACCTTGTCCTCGCAGGCGAACTGCTGGGCTTTAAGGACGGCTCCGGCGGCGCGTTTGACATCATCATTCAGCTTGGCGCGATCCTGGCCGTCATCGTGCTCTACTGGCGCCGCTTCTGGGATGTGGCGGTGGGGCTGTTCTCGCTGCAGCAGGGCCCGCTCGTGTTTACACGCAACGTGTTGCTCGGCTTTCTGCCGTCTGCGCTCATCGGGGCGATCGCCTATAAGGCGATCAAGGCCATGCTGGAATCACCGGCACTGGTCGCCTGGGCGCTGATTATCGGCGGCGTCGCGATCTTGGTGATTGAGAAGTTCGCCAAGGAAAACCACACCGCCAGCGTTGAACAGATGAGCTGGCGGACCGCGCTGGCCATTGGGGCCGTGCAGTGTCTGTCGATGATCCCCGGCGTCAGCCGTTCGGGGGCCACGATTATGGGCGCGCGCGCCATGGGCGTGGAACGCAAGACCGCAGCCGAATTCAGCTTCTTCGTCGCGGTGCCGACGATGATGGGGGCAACGACGCTTGCGCTCTATAAGGAAGGTGCCGCCCTCGCCGCGCAGGACGTGACCAATATCGCCATTGGCTTTGTCGTATCGTTTGTGGTCGCCATTGTCGTCATCAAAGCCTTTCTGGCGATTGTGACGCGCTATGGTTTTGGGCCGTTTGCATGGTATCGTATTGTGGCCGGTATCGCTGCGTTGGTTTGGTTGGGGCAGATCGGCTGATCGTCACTTTTGGAGGGTGTTGTTTATGTTCCTTCGTCGAATTGCACTTCCACTGGCCCTGCTCGCAGCGGCACCCGTGTCGGCACAGACCGCGCCGCCGCCCGCGATCAGCAAGTCCCATGAAGCCGCGGCCGCCCGCGTCGTTGACAAGCTCTGGCCGCTCGGCACCTATCGCCGCATGATGGACGGCACGATGTCCAAGATGATGGACAGCATGATGGAGTCCATGTTCGGTATGAAGGCGTCGGACATGGCGCCGCCAAGCGGCCAAGATGCGGCACGACAGGACACCGGCGATAAGACGATGCTGGAAGTCGCCGAGGCAAAGGACCCTCATTTCCGGGAGCGCATGAAGATCTTCATGGACGTGATGATGAAGGAAATGATCCCCTTGGTGGAGAAGATTGAGCCGGGGATTCGGGAAAGCCTGACCCACGTTTACGCCCGCGATTATTCGGAACGGCAACTTGGCGAGTTGGAAGCGTTCCTCGGCACGCCGACGGGGCAAGTATTTGGCCAGCGCTGGATGATGAGTTTCGTCGATCCAGAAATGGTGGCGAACATGTCCAAGATTGCGCCAACGATGATGCAGGCCATGCCGGAGATCATGAAGAAGGTCGAAGCGGCGACAGCGCATCTCCCTCCGCCTCCACCGCCTGAAGGCCAATAAGCTGCCCGTTCAGCTAGGCGAAAGTTAGCTGCCACTATTTGCCTGCATCGTTCGGCGGGAGTCTCCCCGCCGCCATGGAGGCTGCTCGATGCGTATTCTTCTTGCGACCGCTGTCTTGGTCATGTCCGCACCTGCTTTTGCTCAAGAGGCGCCGTCTGCCGCAACGCAGAAGGCCGAAGCTCTGGCTGAGAAGCTGAATGATCCGGTTATGCAGGCCGCGCTTGCCGGCGGCATGGAGGCGATAGTCCAGTCCGAGCTTGATATGCGTGTCGATGGCATTGCCAGGGCGATCGAGCCGCTGACCGGCAAATCCTCCAACATGCGCGGCAAGACGGTGCGTGATCTGGCGTCGCGGGATGATCCGAATTTTGACGCGCGAATCCAGAACAGTTCCCGGCGCGCCGTGGCTGGCGCAGGTGCAATGGCAGGTGGCTTGGCCGCTGCTGTGCCTGAATTGGAGGCTGCTCTGCGCAAGATGGGCGATGCGATGGAGCGTGTGCGGGATCGGATGCCGGATACGCAGTAATTGGGCGCTAGGCGGCGCGGGCCTCAATGGCCTTTTGCCGCCGCCGCTGCACCGATGACCCAATACCCATTGCTTCGCGATATTTGGCAACGGTCCGTCTGGCGATATCAAAGCCTTGCTTCTGAAGCAGTTCGACCAATGTATCATCGGACAGGATCGCCTTAGGCTCTTCGGCCATGATGAGCGTCTTGATGGCACTTTTCACCGCTTCGGCGGACACAGCATCGCCGCCGTCAGACGCCTGAATGCCGCTGGTGAAGAAGTATTTCAGTTCATATGTTCCGCGCGCGCAGGCGAGATATTTGTTGGACGTGACACGGCTGACCGTCGATTCATGCATGCCGATCACCTCGGCAATGTGTCGCAGGGTGAGCGGTTTCAATTGCGTCACGCCATGGCGGAAAAAGGCTTCCTGCTGCTTCACCAATTCGGTCGCGACCTTCAGGATGGTTCGCTGGCGCTGGTCGAGCGCTTTGACCAGCCAGTTGGCAGACGCCATGCATTCGTTGAGCCATGTCTTTGAGGCGCGGTCCTTGCAGCCGGCGCCCGCCAGTTCGGCATAATAGCTGCGGTTGATCAGCACCTTGGGCAGGCTGGCGGAGTTGATCTCCACCGCCCAGCCCTTGCCGCGTTCGATAATGAAGATGTCGGGCGTGACCGTTTGAAGCGGCTCTCCGCCGAAACGCAGACCCGGCTTCGGGTCATATGCGCGCAACTCACGGATCATATCGGCCATATCTTCATCGTCGACGCCGCAGATACGTTTCAACTGTGGCAGGCGGCCCAGCGCCAATAGGTCGAGATTGTCGATCAACCGCGCCATGGCCGGATCATAGCGATCGGCTTCCTTGGCTTGCAGCGCGAGGCATTCGGCCAGCGTCCGCGCGCCGACGCCGGTTGGCTCGAAGGTCTGGATGATGCGGAGAATATCCTCCCCGTGGGCAAGCGGGATTTCCAGACGGTTGGTGATGTCGAGCAGGCGGACGGGCAGAAAACCGGCCTCGTCAATCTGGTCGATGATATGGGTGGCGATCATGAGGTCGGCGCCCATGAATGCGGTGCCGGCCTGCGCGATCAGATGGTCGTGGAGGGAGAGCCCGCCTGCTGCAAAGCTATCAAAATCGGGTCCGTCATCGTCGAAGCTGCCGCCTGAGGATGCGCCGTCGAGCCCGAGGGAGCCATCCAGCCCCGGCCCGCCGTCGGCCGCACTGTCATGGTGGAAGGTTTCAGCGGCAAAATCGACATCCAGCGGGGCATCCGCGCCGGGTCCGCCATCGCTTGCCAGCAAGCGGTCAGCGGTCATCAGATCGCCGCCATCCCCATCGCTGTCAAAATCACTGTCGCCAAAGTCGCCGTCACCGTCGGCGGCAGGCTCTCCGTCATTATCGCCTCGGTCTTCGCGCTCCGCCTCAAGCAGTGGATTGCGCTCCAGCTCTTCCGCGATGAAAGCTTCGACTTCCAGATTGGACAGCGCCAGCAGCTTGATCGCCTGCTGCAACTGCGGCGTCATCACCAGCGACTGGCTGTGCCGCAAGTCGAGGCGAGGGCCGAGCGCCATGGTTACAAGCTAAAGCCCTCGCCCAGATACAGGCGGCGGACATTTTCATCGGCCACGAGATCTGCGGGGCTGCCCGAAAAGAGCACGCGGCCATCATAGATGATGCAGGCGCGGTCCACGATTTCGAGCGTTTCGCGGACATTGTGGTCAGTGATGAGCACGCCGATCTGGCGCGTTCTCAGGTCCTTCACCAGATCACGGATGTCGGCGATGGAGATGGGGTCAATGCCCGCAAAGGGTTCATCAAGCAGCATGATCGACGGGTCAGCCGCCAGCGCGCGTGCAAT
>CAJBSR010000093.1 GCA_903958285.1 uncultured Sphingomonadales bacterium | reverse complement strand
TGCTGGATAAGGCTTTTGGCTGAATTCCAGCTCAGCCGATCAGTGTGATCCACAAATTGCGTTGGCGTTGACCGCACGTCCTGACTAGCACCGCCGCATTGTAATATAACGGGAACTCAAATGACCTTCGATTTCGATCTCTTCATCATCGGTGCTGGTTCTGGCGGTGCGCGCGCGGCTCGGATTGCCGCGCAGCATGGGGCCAAAGTCGCCATCGCGGAGGAGTATCGCGTCGGCGGCACCTGTGTCATTCGCGGCTGTGTGCCGAAGAAGATGCTCGTCTACGGTGCGCATTTTGCTGAGGATCTGCATGAGGCGGAACGCTTCGGTTGGGATATTGAAGGCGCGTCGTTCAACTGGCAGCGCCTGCGCGATATCGTACAGGAAGATGTGACACGGCTGGAGGGGCTCTATACCCAAACGCTCAATTCCAACCACGCCACCATCTTTGCCGAACGTGCGACCGTCGCAGGGCCCAACTTGGTCCGTCTGGCGAGCGGGAAAGAGGTGACTGCCAAGATCATCCTCATCGCCGTCGGAGCCTGGCCCGGCATGCCGAACATTCCGGGTGCTGAACATGGCATCACCTCGAACGAAATCTTCCATCTGGACGCGCTGCCCAAGCGGGTCGTGATTGCGGGTGCGGGTTATATCGCCAATGAGTTTGCCGGCGTCTTCCATGCCTTTGGTTCTAAGGTCTCCCTCATCACGCGCGGAAACCGGATGCTGCGCAGCTACGATAGCGAAATCGTAGACCGGCTCGTCGCAATGACGGAAGCCAAGGGCATCGACGTCCACTTTAATTTCCCGTGCTCCACCATCACCAAACAGCCAGATGGCAGCCTTCTTTTGGATGGCGGCGCGCAAGGCACCATTGAGACAGACATGCTTGTCTTTGCCATCGGGCGGACCCCGAAAACGCAAGGGCTTGGCCTTGAGACGGCTGGCGTCGAAATGGACGCGGACGCGGCGATCATCGTCAATGATCATAACCAGACGAATGTCCCGAGCATCTATGCCGTCGGCGACGTGACCAACCGGGTGCAACTTACGCCGGTTGCTATTCGCGAAGGCCATGCCTTTGCAGATACAGTGTTCGGCAATAATCCGCGGACTATCGACTATAACTGCATCCCAACCGCCGTTTTCTCCAGCCCGCCCATCGCAGGTGTCGGCCTGACGGAAGAGGAGGCCCGCGCCAAATTTGGCGATAGCGTGAAGGTGTTCCGCAGCGATTTCCGTCCGATGAAGAACGTCGTTTCAGGACGCATGGAACGCAGCCTCTACAAGATGGTGACTGCAGGGGCGGATGATCGCGTCGTGGGCCTGCATCTTATTGGCCCTGACAGCGCGGAGATCCTCCAAGCGGCAGCCGTCGCGGTGAAGGCAGGCCTCAACAAGCAGGCGTTTGACGACACCATGGCGCTGCATCCGAGCATGGCGGAAGAGCTGGTATTGCTGAAGTAAAAGGTCGCCCCAACGCCTTTTTGCCTTCCCCGCAAAAATCTAACGCGTCAGATAACTCTCCGGGATTCGAAGGATTGCCGTTGCAATTCGTGTTTCTCGCAGGAAGGTGACGAGCGCCAGCATCAGGAGAACAATAGCGCCAAAAAATGTCGCTGCCGTCATTGCTTCCAGATCGAACCGCAGCAAACGTTCGAGAAACAGCAGGCCAACTGTTATCCCTACGGTAATCGCGGCGAGCACGAGGAAGAGGATCGCCCGGTTGATGAGCTTTATCCGGGTGTCGAGTAGGCGTAGCTCATCAACCAAGCGGTCATGATCTGGTCCTTGAGTGACCACATGTTCACTCAGCAAATGGCGGGACCGATCAACAATCCGAGACAACCGCGATGTCAAAACATTCATGAAATTGCCGATGGCAACAAGAACGAAGATAGGTGTTAGCGCCAACTGGATCGTTTGAGCGATCGAAAGATCGTCTGCGCTGAACATGTCCGTTTCCCTATGAAAGCCTGTTCGCCACCAGATCATCCACCACTGAAGGGTCTGCGAGCGTCGATGTGTCTCCAAGACTGCCAACATCGCCCTCCGCAATCTTACGGAGAATTCGTCGCATAATCTTGCCCGATCTTGTTTTTGGCAAGCCGGGGGCAAACTGAATGGCGTCGGGTGTCGCGATCGGGCCAATTTCCTTGCGGACCCAGGCGACGAGTTCCTTGCGGAGGTCATCGCTCGGCGCGTCGTTCGCATTCAGCGTCACATAAGCGTAAATGCCCTGTCCCTTGATGTCGTGCGGGAAGCCGACGACCGCAGCCTCGGCCACGCGCGCATGGAGGACGAGCGCGCTTTCGACTTCGGCTGTGCCCATGCGGTGGCCCGAGACGTTGATCACATCATCCACGCGACCCGTAATCCAGTAATAGCCATCCTCATCGCGGCGGCAGCCATCACCGGTGAAGTATTTGCCGGGATAGGTGGTAAAATAGGTCTCAAAAAAGCGCTGATGATCAGCCCAAACGGTGCGCATCTGCCCGGGCCAGCTGCGAACGATGCACAGATTGCCGGAAGCGGCACCATAGAGCACCTGTCCGTCTGCATCCACCAGCTGCGGCTCCACGCCCGGCATCGGCTTCGTGGCGCTGCCGGGTTTCAAATCCGTCGCGCCGGGCAGGGGAGCAATCATCGCGCCGCCGGTTTCCGTCTGCCACCAGGTATCCACAATCGGGCACCGTCCGTCGCCAACGACACTGTGATACCAGCGCCAAGCCTCTGGATTGATGGGCTCCCCAACAGTTCCAAGTAAACGCAATGACTTACGCGACGTTGCTTTTACGAAATCATCACCATCGCGCATCAACGCGCGCAAAGCTGTAGGGGCTGTGAAGACCGTGTGGACATTGTGCCGGTCACACACTTGCCAGATGCGGCTAGCGTCAGGCCAGTTGGGCACGCCTTCGTACATCAGCGTTGTCGCGCCGTTGGCGAGCGGCCCGTAGACGATATAGGTATGCCCAGTGACCCAGCCGATATCGGCGGCGCACCAGTAAACATCGCCGGGCCGATAATCGAACACCAACTCATGCGTCAGGCTCGCCCAGAGCAGATAGCCACCTGTCGTGTGTAGCACGCCCTTTGGCTTTCCGGTCGAGCCAGAGGTGTAGAGGATGAAGAGCGGATCTTCCGCGCCCATCACTTCGGCGGGGCAAGTCGGCTCTGCCTTGGCGGCTTCCTC
>CAJBSR010000092.1 GCA_903958285.1 uncultured Sphingomonadales bacterium | reverse complement strand
CTTTGCCCTGATGTTCAGGCAGGACGCCTGCATAATGCAGGTAGAAATAGGTGATGCCTTTGGGGTGGTGCGCATCCATTGCTTCGGAAACGGCCAGCCCCCGCAGCGCCGCGGTGCCGAAGGTATGGAACACGGCGGGCAGCATCATAACCATGTCGAGCAGGCCCGTGTGCGGCTTACCGGGTGAACGCCAGAGGGTTGCCGCCTCTCCATCCGCAGACCCAAGCGCAAAGCCATCGCGCAGGTCGAGCGGCACGATAAAGTCAAACATGCGCGGCAGGCGGATCTTACGCTGTGCGGCGTCGGGCAAAATCCAGCTTAGGGCGGGGTCGTCCTGAAAGGCGCGGGCCAATGTGTGGACGATTTGGGCCCGGTCATGGACCGCGCCAATGTTACGCTCTGTACTCAACAACGCCATCCTTTCGAAACCGGCCCCGCCTCCAAAACGCGGTAGGCATGCTCCACAAACTCGCACAACAAAGGCCGCGTGTCACGGGGGTCAATAATGTCTTCGATGCCGAATTTCTCGGCGGTGCGGAATGGGCTGCGCACATCGTTCAGGCGCTTCTGGATGTCCTTCAACAGGGCCTTCGGATTATCGCTGGCCTCCAGATCAGACTTATAGGCCGCCTCCAGCCCGCCTGAGATGGGCAGGCTCCCCCAATCGCCTGAGGGCCAAGCATAGCGCCATTTGTGGCGGGAGAGGTTGGCATGCGCGCTGCCCGCCATGCCATAGGCCTTGCGCAGGATGACCGCGCAAATCGGCACCTTTGCTTGATAAACGGCCATCATCGCGCGGCTGCCAAAGCGGATGGTGGCTTCATCCTCTGCCTTCCGCCCGATCAGGAAGCCCGGCACGTCGGCCAAGTGGATGATGGGCAGATGGAAGGTGTCGGCGAGATCAACAAAGCGCTCCAGCTTGCGCGCGCTCGCGGCCGTCCACAGCCCACCCAGGACCATCGGGTCAGATGCCATGACGGCGACGGGATAGCCGTCGAGCCGCGCAAAGCCGGTGACGACGCTCGGCCCATGCTGGCGGCCGATTTCAAAGAAGCTGCCTTCATCCATCACCGCCTCAATGATCGGGCGGATTTTGTAGAGGTTGCGCAGGTCGCGCGGCACCGCCTCGATCAGGCCGGGGTCGCGCCGGTCAGGCCGGTCACGCGATGGGACGCGCGTCGGCAGATCATAGACTGAGGAGGGCAGGTAGGAGAGGAAGCGCCGCGCCTTGGCAAAGGCATCGGATTCGCTGTCCGCCTCATCGTCAATCGCGCCGTTCTTCGCGTGGATGGAGGATCCGCCCAGTTCTTCTTTGGTGCGATTCTCCCCGACGGCGGCGACCACCGGCGGCCCTGCGACAAACATCTGCGACAGGCCTTTCACCAGCACCGAATAATGCGCCATCACCTGACGGCCCGCTCCCAGCCCTGCAACGGGACCAAGCCCAAGCGCGACCACCGGCACAGTCGACAGATTATCGACCATCAGCTCCCACCCCGGCACTTCGGGCACATAGGTATAACCCGTCGTCTCCAGCGTCTTGACCGATCCGCCGCCGCCCGTGCCCTCGATCAGGCGGACCAGCGGCATCCTGTATTCGTTGGCGAGCTTTTCAGACTGGATGAGTTTGCCGTGGAGCGAGGCGTCTGCCGCGCCTCCGCGAACGGTGAAATCGTCCGCCTGCACAACGACGGGGCGACCGTCGATCCGCGCGCGACCGAAGAGGATGTTGGCGGGCAGGAAGGAGGTGAGGTTGCCCTTGGCATCATATTGCCCGACGCCGCCCAGCTTGCCGACTTCGCGGAAGGAGCCCTTGTCGACCAGCCCCGCAATGCGTTCGCGGACGTTCAGCTTGCCGCCGTCCTTCTGGCGCTTCAGTTTTTCTGGGCCGCCCATGCCTTCAGCAAGCTTCTGCCGCCGCTTCAGTTCCTCGACTTCTTTTTCCCAGCTCATACACCCTCTCTCTTTGGCGCCATGGTCGGCCCACTTGCCGTAAACGTCAAGCTTGTGCGATGAGCGGCCTTATGGGGAAAATCTTGATCGCGCTTGGCGCACTGGGGCTGCTCTTTGGAGCGATTGGATATGCCAGCAAATGGAGCCAGGTTGGGCTGCTGAACAGCGTTGACGCGTTGCTGTCCTTCGGCACACCGGCCCGCAAGGCGGCCAGCGGCATGGCCTTTGGCCCGCAAGATCGCCAGAAGCTCGATATCTGGGTGCCGACGGCGCCCTCCAAGACACCGCGTGATGTCATCGTCTTTTTCTATGGCGGCAGCTGGAACAGCGGCGACCGGGAGCTTTACGGCTTTGTTGGGCGGGCGCTG
>CAJBSR010000091.1 GCA_903958285.1 uncultured Sphingomonadales bacterium | reverse complement strand
TTTAATAAACGGAAATCATTCCGTTTAATATGAGGCACATGTTCAAGTTTAGCGCTCATTTTGTGCGTTTTTTATAAAACATAGTAGCGAGGGTCACGGGTCGCTTCGTGATTTATGGGAAATGGCTATTTCGCCAACCCCATTCCGGAGGTTACTATGAACATTATATTATTTTGGAACAACGTTTTGCTTGAATGCTCTCGCCGTGATTTTACGCGGGGCTATCCAAACAGTCAGCAGCCCGGCCCAATTCGCACCTCGCGGGCCATGGCAATTGTTCACCTTGCGATGCACGATGCAGTTGCATTCAAGAACGGCCTGCCGGCAGCGGCTTATCTCAACAAAAAGGGGATCCCCCACACAGTCTCAGCGCCTCCATCGGGCTCTGTAGATGAAATTGTTGCGGGAGCGGCCGTCACCACGTTGAAAGCTATGTATCCGCGCTATGCCGCGTTCATCGATGACAACTACGATGGCGGCAACAATGCTCGCTTCAACTACGGCGAGGAAATCGCCAATGCGTTGCTTGCTGCGCGTGTAAATGATGGCTCGGACGTGATGGTGGCACCTCCGCAAGCTGCGTCTCCGGTGTACGGTCAGCACAGGGCTGATCCTTTTGCGCCCGGGCAGCCTCGGCTCGGCCTTGCGTGGGGCAATGTAACTCGCTTTTCTGGCGCTACGCATAAGCCGCTGGCCCCATACCCTGGTCATGGGACGCCCGATCTATTGGCGGATGCCGCCTTCAAGACAGACTATGACGAGGTCGTGGCCTATGGCGCGGAAGATCGCCGAAGCCGTTCCGCAGACCAGGAACGCATTGGTGTCTACTGGGCCTATGACGGTGTGATGAACCTTGGCGTCCCGCCTCGGCTCTACAATCAAATCGCGCGCAAGGTGGTCGAAGGCAGGTCCCTCAGTGTTGCACGCACTGCCGAGCTGTTCGCACAGCTCAACGTTGCCATGGCAGATGCCGGGATCGATGCCTGGCACTATAAATACATTTACGATCTTTGGCGTCCGGTCGTTGGCATCCGCGCAGAGAAGTCCCCCCACGGCGATCCGTTCTGGTCACCCTTGGGCGCGCCGCAGACAAATGTAGTCGGTCGATCAACCTTTACCCCGCCATTTCCTGCTTATCCTTCAGGTCACGCAACCTTTGGCGCGGCCCTTTTCCAATCGCTGCGGCTGGCGCTGGACACCGGGGCAGGACCGATGACTTTGGCGGAGGTTTTGGCTGAGGATGGCGCCGGCAATCCTGCCAATGCAAATGAGACTTTCACCTTCGTGTCCGACGAGTTGGACGGCATTGCCACAGATTCCAATGGCTCGGTTCGCCAGCGTGTTCCGGTCACATATACCAACTTTGCCCGCCCCGTTTGGGAGAACTCAGTCAGCCGAATTTACCTCGGCGTCCACTGGCGTTTCGACGGTATTCCCCGGAACGCTGCTGAGAACATCGGTGGTGTGCCCTTGGGGCTCGCCATTGGTGAAGAAGTGCACGCCTTTTTCAATAACGGCACGTCATTGGGTGGATCGGTTTAACCGTCGGGCAACGGCCCTTAAGAGCTGAATAGCAAAGGCAGGGAGTTTGGGTAACCCGGCTCCCTGCCGTCTCAGCGAGACTGGCAAGAGTGTCAAACATCTAACACCAATAGCAAGTTGCGGATTTTGGAGCCATCTCGCCGGTCGATTGGTTTCATCACCCAAGTTTTGATCTTGATCATGTGAACCGCTCCCGTGCGCTGATACTCCGAGCGCTATGATCGGCTCGCGCACAGCCCGAAACGGTTTCCGGCCAGTTCCAAGATGAGCGTAAGCCTCGTCCTCCGGGAAATCGTGCCCTTTTATGTCCGGCTGATCGTGCTCGCGGCAGTGACGCTCTTTGTCGATCTTGTCCTGCACCTGACCGACACAGTTTGGGTCGGGCGCTATTTGGGGATCGTCGGTATGATTTTGATCCTGCTTTCTTTTGGCCATTCGCTCCGCAAACGGGGCTATATCAAAAGTTCGAACCCGATGCGCCTTTTGTTGCTGCATGAGTGGCTGGCCTGGGCAGGGTCGACATTCATCCTCGTTCACGCCGGCATCCATTTTAATGCGGTTCTCGCTTGGCTTGCCGTGGCGGCCATGGGCGTGAATATCGCCAGCGGCCTGACGGGAAAGTTTCTTGTCCAACGGGCGCAGCGCTGGATGACGCAATCGCGGGCGACTCTTCGGGATCAAGGGTTAGATGACGCGGCCATAGAACATCAGCTCTTCTGGGATAGTCTCGCCGCTCGATGGGTTAAAAAATGGCGGACGATCCATTTGCCCATTGCCGCGGCCTTTGGCCTTCTCGCCACAGAGCACATCCTTTCAACGTTCCTGTTCTGGGGGTGGAAATGAAGCACCCCATCTGGATTGGGCT
>CAJBSR010000090.1 GCA_903958285.1 uncultured Sphingomonadales bacterium | reverse complement strand
TCGGCACTGGCGGTGGCATCTCGATGAGATATACGTGAAGCTGAACGGCGAGATGGTTTATCTCTGGCGGGCCGTCGATCACGAAGGTGAAATCCTCGAAAGCTACATCACCAAAACCCGCGATAAAGCGGCAGCTCTCACCTTCATGAAGAAGGCCTTGCGGCGTCACGGGTCGCCTGCTGCGATCACAACCGACGGGCTCCGGACCTACCGTGCAGCCATGACTGATCTAGGCTGTGAGGCCAAACAGGAGATCGGCCGTTGGGCCAACAATCGTGTCGAGAACAGCCACCTGCCCTTCCGACGACGAGAGCGTGCCATGCTCAGGTTCCGGCAGATGAAGACGCTCCAAAAGTTCGCGTCCGTCCACGCCTCTCTCCACAACCACTTCAACCAGGAACGCCATCTCACCGACAGACAGACTTACAAAGAACGCCGCTCGGCAGCACTTGCCGAGTGGAGCAACCTTGCGGCCTGAGGGTTCGCGCCCCCTGCCCCTGCTCCGTTTGCTGGAGACAAGTTCGCATTAGACTGACAGCACCTTGAAGGTGGTTCCGGCAGCCTACAGGCAGCGACACAAATCTGCCTAATCCAACGGAGCCCAGTCTTTTCATAATGCAGATGGATCATTAGACGAACATTTCAGATGGTCTTGGCAGCTTGCCTGCCAGCAAAAAATTGGAGAGATGTCCTATGTCTAAACGCCACGTTGAACCCAAGCCGACCAAAATTTACGACGAGATCATCGACGCGAACCAGTCTTACGCTGCGTCTTTCGGAGATAAGGCAAACCTTGCTCTTCCCCCCGCGCGTGGATTTGCAATCCTGACGTGCATGGATGCGCGTTTGGACCCGGCCAAATATGCTGGACTTGCCGAAGGGGATGCCCACGTCATCCGAAATGCCGGCGGACGTGCGAGCGATGATGCGATCCGGTCTTTGGTCATCAGCCACAAATTACTGGGAACGAAAGAATGGTTTGTGATCCACCACACAGATTGTGGAATGCAGTTGTTCGACAGCGCCACGATGGCCAGCCTGCTCGAGACGAGCCGCGCAACGGCAAATTTTGACGGGACAGCTTGGTCTAATCCTCAGGCCGAAGGCGGCTCATCGGAAGGCTGGCATGTCGCTTGGCTGACATTCAAGAACTTGGAGCAAAGTGTCCGCGACGATGTCATCCGCATCCGCAATCACCCATTGACGCCAAAGGATGTCCCCGTTTGGGGATTCATCTACGACGTAAAGTCAGGGCAATTGCTGCCGGTGGAATAGGTGCCGTTAGCAGGGCTTGGCTATTGCAACTTCGCCGAAACGAGCCAAGCCTTGCCTTGCATCATGACTCCTTGCCCCTCGACATGATGTGTTTTGAAAAGTTCGATCAGTTCGAGCTCTGCTGCGGTGCGCACAGCCGGGCCTTGCTCATCCAGCAAACGCCCGGCCGCCATGGAGGTCAACACGAAAGAAGCCGCCTCCTGAGGTGACGCGTTCACACCGCCAACCGGCTGCAGACCTTCATAGGAGACGATCTTCGGCTTAGAAAAGCCGCCTGAGCTCATAACCTCACGCAAATAATCAAGATCTTCAAATGCAAATGGCCCGGGCGCGCGGGGGATGGCCGGTGGCACTTCCACAAAGCGGCGGACGATGGTCATCATCTCCATCATCCAAAGATTGTCGCGCGGTGCCGCCCATACTGCGAGATCGATGCGCGCACCGGGGCGCAATAGCGAAGCCAAATTAGCAAAAGCCTCGTGCGGCTCGGAAAAGAACATGCTCCCAAAACGCGAAAAGAGCCGGTCATATGGCGCGTCGGCGAGTTGAACATTGGCAGCGTCAGCGCACATGAAGCGAATATTGCTTACGCCATCATCTGCCGCCCGCTTGGTTGAAGCAGTGGTCAGATCTGGCGAGATGTCGACGCCAAGAACGTCTCCTTCTGGCGCCACAGACTTTGCGATGGCAATCGTCGTGCCACCCCCTCCACAACCGATATCGAGCACGCGTTCGCCGGGTTTGAAGTCCGCCTGTTTGAGCAGAGCTTCGCCAATTGGCGCAATCATGCCTTCAAACCGCTCAAGATTGGCAAGCCATTTGGCACCCATCTCGCCAGCCCAATCTTCGCCTTTCAACGCTTCGGGGCTGTTCTTAATCGCTCCAGTCATTTTACGATGGTCTCCCTCTACCTATTACAGCAATGCCCAGCGGATGATGCCGCCGACGATCGCAAGAGCTGTGACGCTCAGCAGCCAAATGCCGAAGAACCAGCCCAATTGTTTGGCGCGTGGCATCAATGATATCCGTCGTGGCCGACTTTGCCGCGAAACACCCAATAGGACCATGCCGTGTAGGCGACGATGATCGGGACCATGATGGACGCACCGATCAACATGAAGACCTGGCTGCGATGTGGTGCCGCCGCTTCCCAAATCGTGACACGCGCGGGAATGACGTTGGGCCAGATCGAAATGCCAAGGCCAATCAGGCATAAGCCGAACAACGCAAGGGCCCAGAAGAAGGGTTGCGCGTCCTTGGTTTGGCGGAGGCTGCGGTAGAAGAAGGCTGTCACAGCGATTGTGGCAATCGGCACCAAAGCCGTCACGAAGACGCCGGGATAGCTCAGCCAACGCATATGATATTGTGGCTCAAGCGTCAGGGTGGCGAGGCTGATAACGCCAATCATCAGGAGCAAGCTAATGCCGAGCCGACCGGCGTAGGTGACCGCCTGACGCTGCAATGCCCCTTCGGTTTTCCAGTTCAGCCAGCACGCGCCCAAAAGCGCATATCCGACAACAAGCCCAATGCCCGTCAAAACACTAAACGGTGAGAGCCATTCCCACCATCCACCTGCATAGGCGCGGCCTTTAACTGTTATTCCTTGAAGCAACGCCCCCAAGGCCATGCCTTGTGCAAAGGTGGCAATAACCGAACCCGTCGTAAACGCACGGTCCCACAATTCGCGATGTGCCGGATCACGCCAACGGAATTCGAACGCAACACCGCGGAACACAAGACCGAGCAACATTGCAATCATCGGCGCATAAAGCGCAGGTAAAATGATTGCATAAGCAAGCGGGAAGGCAGCGAGCAAACCGCCGACGCCCATCACCAGCCAAGTTTCGTTCCCATCCCAAACAGGCGCGATGCTGTTCATCGCGGTATCGCGATCTTTGCCCACTTTGAAAAAGGGAAACAAGATCCCGATGCCAAGGTCGAAGCCGTCCATGACGACATAGGCGATGATGGCAAAGCCGATGATAGCGGCCCAGATGACGGTCAGATCGATCATGCAGAAGCTCCTTCCAACACCGCCGGTGCCGGGGTGATACCAGCGCTCCGGATCGGGGCGCCATCAAGCGCGCTTTCATGTGCCTCAGGTGGTTTCTTCATCAGGCGCAGCAAATACCAGATGCCCATGCCAAACACCGCGAAATAAACGCCTACAAAGGCGAGAAGCGAGAAAGCAACCGCGGGCGCATCCAGTGGCGATGCGCTATCGACGGTGCGGAGCACGCCATAGATCGTGAAGGGCTGCCGTCCGGCTTCAGTGACTACCCACCCAGCCAGCACCGCAATGAAACCCGAGGGCCCCATCACGAACGCAGCTTTGTGGAGCCACGACCATTCGTAAAGCTGCTTTCTGGCCCGCGCGAGCAGGCTCCACATGCCGATGCCCACCATCGCCAAACCGAGACCGACCATGATCCGGAATGCCCAGAAGACAATGCCCACGGGCGGCTCGTCAGCGTCGGGGATGGTATCAAGGCCAGCCAACGGCGCATCAAGGTCGTGCTTGAGGATTAACGAAGATGCTTTGGGGATTTCGATAGCGTAATCGACCCTGCGTTCTTTGCTGTTGGGAATGCCAAACAATATGAGCGGCGCACCGTCTGGATGGCTTTGATAATGCCCCTCCATCGCCATGACTTTGGCCGGTTGATGCTCCAACGTGTTGATGCCGTGAAAGTCACCCGCAATGACCTGAAGCGGCGCAACGATGGCTGCCATCCACATCGCCATAGAGAACATCTTGCGGGCGCCCGGATTGGCCTTGTCCTTCAGCAAATGCCAGGCACCCACCGCGCCCACAGCAAAGGCCGTTGTCAGATAGGCTGCCAGCAAAGTGTGCGTGAGGCGGTATGGGAAGCTCGGGTTGAAGACGATCGTCCACCAGCTATCGCCCGGCATGAACTGTCCATTCGCCGCAATCTCGTATCCGACCGGCGTTTGCATCCAGCTGTTCACCGATAAAATCCAGAAGGCGGAAATGAAGGTGCCGATAGCG
>CAJBSR010000089.1 GCA_903958285.1 uncultured Sphingomonadales bacterium | reverse complement strand
TGGTGATCAATCCGCGCCTGTTGTCCCTGGCCCCTTCCAGCAGATACGCGACGACGCCGGTATATTCTCCGCCAACCGAGAATGACATCAAGCAGCGCAACGCGATCAGCATCACGCCGGCGAGCGGGCCAATCTGCGCATAAGTCGGCAGCATTGCAGTTGCGAGCATGGCAAGGGTCATCAAAGCCATCGAGCCGAGCATCGTGACCCGCCGACCCCTCCGATCACCAAAATGTCCAAAAACCAGCGCGCCGATGGGCCGCATCAGGTAGGCGACCGCAAAGCCGCCGAGTGTGACCGTCATCGACTGGGGGCCAGTTCCGAAGAACACACGACCCAACACCGTCGAAAAATAGAGGTAGAGTGTGAAATCATACCATTCCACAACTGTAGACAGGCCCGCGACGACCATGGATCGTCGGGACATCGGCCCACGCGAAGCGCTGAGCGCAGATTGGTTCGCGATTTCGACCACGAGCAACGGTGGCGAATTTCGCAACAGGAGACAAGGCACCTTAGCCTGATGCCAAGGGGGAACTGGGTATTCGGGATCGGCACGACATGGTTCGCGGGAGACAGGACGCGGCTAGAGTGCACCCACCGCGCCACAAGATTAGCAGTGCTTATTTTATCTATTGGTTCAGCTTGCCCTAGAAGATTGCTTGGACAGGCCGATTTCGGCCCGATAGCGTCAGTTCATGACGCAGCCCCCAAATATCCTCATCCTTATGGCCGACCAGATGGCCGCGCCCTTCCTCCCGTTCTATGGCCCTTCGCCGGTCAAGGCGCCGACCCTGTCGCGACTGGCCGAGGAAGGCGTGCTCTTCCGGTCCGCCTATAGCAACAGCCCGCTCTGCGCGCCGGCGCGCTTCACGCTGCAATCGGGTGTATTGCCATCGCGGATCGGCGCTTTTGACAATGCCAGCGAATTCCCTGCTTCGACCCCGACTATGGCGCATTACCTGCGGCTCGGCGGCTATCGCACGATCCTGACCGGCAAAATGCACTTCGCAGGCCCCGACCAGATGCACGGCTATGAGGAGCGATTGACGACCGACATTTATCCGGCAGACTTTGGCTGGACCCCCGACTGGACCGATTTCCCCACCCGGCCGACCTGGTACCATTCGCTCGATTCCGTGCTTGGAGCCGGTCCGACGATCCGCACCAACCAGATTGATTTCGACGAGGAAGTTGTCTTCACCGCGCGCCGTAAGCTTTACGACATCGCCCGCGACAAGGATGAGCGGCCTTTCTTTATGACGGTATCACTCACCCACCCGCACGATCCCTATGCGATCCATGAAGACTATTGGAACCGCTATGAAGGCGTGGAAATTCCAATGCCCACCGTCCGGCGCGGCGATGTGGAACAGGATCCCCATTCGGAACGTCTGCGCCACGTCTGTGACCTTGATGCGGCCGAAGTGACCGATGAGATGATCCGCACGGCGCGTCGGGCCTATTTCGGATCGATCAGTTTTGTTGATGACCAGTTCGCGGCGATCCTCGAGACGCTTCGCGAAACCGGCATGGCCGACAATACCGTGATCATCGTTTGCGGCGACCATGGCGATATGCTGGGGGAACGCGGCCTGTGGTACAAGATGCACTATTTTGAAGGCGCAGCGCGCATCCCGCTGATCATTCACGCGCCCGGCCGCTATCGTCCCGCCGCAATTGACGCCAGCGTCTCGCTGGTCGACTTGGTGCCGACCCTGCTCGACATTGCGGGGCTTGATGTCGATCCGGCGCTGGCCTTTGACGGGCGCAGCCTTGTGCCGCATCTGAACGGCACGGGCGGGCATGATGAGGTGATCGGTGAGTATATGGGCGAAGGCACCATTGCCCCGCTCGTGATGATCCGCCGTGGGCCCTGGAAGTTCATTCATTCGCGCGTCGACCCCGACATGCTCTTCAATCTGGCGGACGACCCGCACGAACTGACCAACCGCGCCGCCGATCCGGAACTGGCGCAGATGGTTGCCGATCTGCGCAACGAAGTGGACCGGCGCTGGGATTTTGATGCCATCACTAAGGCTGTGATCGAAAGCCAAAGGTCGCGGCGCGTCGTGGGCGCCGCCAACGCGGTCGGCAAGGCCACAGTTTGGGATTACCAACCGCCGCGCAATGCAGGTGAGGAATATGTCCGCGCCCATATGGACCTCGAGGAACTCGAAGCCATGGCCCGCTTTCCGCGGGTGAGGAGCTGATGGCCAAGGGTGCGCTGGGGGAGCGCCCCTTTGCCTTTACATTCATTGGTATTGGCGCTGCGTCCACCGCGGCTCATCTCGGCAACAATTTTACGACCTATTTGGTCGGCGGCCTGATCGACCAGTACAGCTTCTCGCCCTTCGCGATGGGGGCGTGGAACATGGCCGAGACGTTGAGTTATGCCGCCGCGATGTTCATCATTGCACCGCAGGCGCGGCGGCTTGACCCGCGGGTGCTGGCGCTGGTGGCCAGCCTGCTCGTAATCGTCTCGCAGGCCGGGTCCGCGCTGACCGGCAGTTTCGGCCTGCTGCTGGCGGGACGGATCGGGACCGGCCTCGGCTTTGGCATCCTCAATTCCGCAGTTAACCTTGCGGCGGGACGAACAAGCCATCCGGCGCGCTGGATCTCGCTCGGTATCGCCTTCCAGACTGTCCTCTTCGCGGCAATCGCCCTAGGCCTGCCGCAGGTCGGCGCACGTTACGGGGTGAACGGCATGTTCATGGCTCTGGCCGCAATCTCTGCAGGTCTGGGACTGATGGCCTTGATGCTTCCGGGTGGGAAGGATCAAACCGCCGGCGATGCGCGCCAGCCGAACCCGCCGCTTGGCGCGGATGGCCTGCGCGTTCTTTTGGCTATGGCCCTGTTCGCCTTCGGCACCCTCGCGCTATGGCCCTTCATAGAACGCACCGCCAACGCGATTGGCATTCCGGCGACCGAGTTCGGTCGTTACCAGTCTCTCGCTACGCTGGCGAGCGCCCTTGGCAATGCGGGGCTTGCTGCGATCAGCACGCGCCTCACCCGCGCCAAGCCGCTGGCGCTGGTCCTAGGCGCCTGTGGAGTGACATGTGCTCTCCTGACCACTGTGGGCGTGCCGACGGCCTTCGCTGTGGCCTTTATCGGCTATTATGTCAGTTGGTACCTGACCTATCCCATGCTGCTGGGGCTCGCCTATGACTGCGACCAGAGCGGGCGCCTTGCGGTGATCACCACCGGGACTTGGCTTCTCGCGCAATCGCTGGGATCGCTGGCCGCTGGCGCTATCGCGCAAGGCTTTGGCGGCTATGCGCCAATCGGCCCGCTGGGCGCGCTGACCTGCATCGCCGCCATCGTCGTGGTTTGGCCCCTCGCCCGTCGTTTCGACGCGACCAAGGGTCCAACCGCGCCAAGCCCCAAGCACTGAAAGGCTGGCGCAGGCTCTACTCAACCAAACGCAGTCGATCGACGGAACATTGCTTTTTAGCACCTTCAGCGGGATGTTGACCGAGGCGGGATTTACAGGGTTCACTGAATGCATACGAAAGTCATTACGCGCCTATTTCTCGCTTGTTTTTATTTCGCCGCCGGGGCGCTTCACCTGCTCGATCCAGTTCCGTTCCTGAAGATAACGCCGAGCTGGGTGTTGGCCGCACCTCTCGTGATCGCATTCACCGGGATGGCCGAAATTGCGGGCGCGATTGGCTTGGTGCAGCCTTGGTGGCCCCGATTGCGCTTGGCGGCAGGTTGGGGGCTTGCGGCCTATGCACTGTGCGTGTGGCCCGCGAACATCAATCACCTTCTTATGGATATGGCGCGGCCTGATCATGGCCTTGGATGGGCCTATCACGGCCCTCGGATGCTCGCTCAGCCTGTGTTGATCTGGGCCGCCTTGTGGTCGAGTGGGGCGCTTGCCCGATTTGGCCGCTGACGCCGGGTTGCCCATCTCTTAAGCGCGGGATTATCGCTTTTTCTTGGCGATGGTCGCCGTAAAATCCGGGTCCTTATTGGCCACCCAATCAACAAACTTACGCACTGTCGGGTTGGCGAGCAGACCTTCCACGTCCATTCCGTGACGCTGCAATTCGGAATTGGTGAAATTGGTGATCAGCGTTTGCTGACAAATGGGGTGCATCGGGACGACGTCGCGCCCGCCGCGGCTCTTTGGCACCGGATGATGCCAGACAATGTTCTTTGCAGTCGGACGTCCACAGAGCCAGCAAAGTACCACGGGCTCTGGAACCTCTTCGTCCCGGTAGAGGTCGCCATAGGGGTCCTTTTTCGAATGTTTGCGAGCCATTGGTCTGCCTGAATTGTCTGCGATGACGATATGCTCCTCATACCGTGCGCCGTTGGCATTGCTATACCGGAGTGCCGCGCCGACGCGCTCTCCCTCGCTATCGACGGATCCGCTTCCCTCATTTCGCTATTGCGAATAGTTTGCAATATCGATATCGGCCTTTGCGACACCAAAGACTCGATCAGGGACAACCATGAAATTTCTTCTGCTCATCACTACAGCATTGGCCGCGGCGCCTCTGCCTGTTTTTGCAGCGGAAGCGGAAGATGTTGAGGCGACCACGATCATCGTGACAGGATATTCCGAAGGTTATGTTGCAACCAATTCTGTGACGGCGACCAAGACCGATACACCGCTGATTGATGTGCCCCAGACGATTTCCGTTGTGACGCGCCAGCAGCTGGATGATCAGGCCCAGCACAGCATGGCGGATGTCCTGCGCTATGTGCCGGGCACCACCGTCGGGCAGGGCGAGGGCAACCGGGACCAGATCACCATTCGCGGCCAGAATTCCACCGCAGACTTCTTCGTCGATGGTGTGCGGGACGACGTCCAATACTACCGCAACCTCTACAATATCGAGCGCGTTGAGGTGCTGAAGGGCCCCTACGCACTGATTTTCGGACGCGGCGGCGGCGGCGGTATCATCAACCGCGTGCAAAAGGCGCCCAGCGCGGAACGTCCGTTTGCGGGCGTAACCGGCAGCTTCAACAGTTTTGGCAATTGGGACGTGGCCGCGGATGTGAACACGCCGCTGTCCAGCACGACCGCACTCCGTGTGAACGCCTTTTACGAACATCTCGACAACCACCGTGATGCCTTCGGCGGGGAACGGTACGCCATCAATCCCTATATCGCCGCTGACCTTGGTGGCGGATGGCGGGCGGGCCTGTCCTATGAATATGTGAAGGATGATCGTGTCACAGATCGCGGCATCCCGTCGCTGGCGTGCGCGCAGCCTTGCACGCCCGGCCCCCTGCCGGGCCACCGCGATACATTCTTCGGCGTTCCGGGGCTCAACCGGACCGGCCTCGAAGCGCATCTCTTGAAGGCGCGTCTGGATGGGGACCTGACCGACACGCTGAAATGGTCGACGACGTTGCTCTACGGTCACTATGACAAGCTTTACACCAACGTCTTTGCCAATGGTCCGGCAACATCGCTCACCGGAACGGTGGCGCTGTCGGGCTATACTGACCCCACCAAACGGGAGAACCTGATCGCCCAGACCAATTTGGTTTGGGACGTGGCCGTGGGCAGCGTTGAGAACAAGGTGCTGCTCGGTCTGGAATATGGGGAGCAACACTCCGCCAACCAACGCAGCAATGCTGTGCTCTCGTTCTCGTCGCTCAATCTTGGCGCGATCGCCTATCCGACAGCCACCTTTCCAACTGTGAACCGGGACAGCACGTCAAACGTGACGTTCTTTTCTGCCTATGCGCAGAACCAGATCAGCATCGGCCAGCATGTCGATATTGTCGTCGGGTTGCGCTTTGACCTGTTTGATATTGCCGGCACGGACTTCGCCCCCAACCCCGACCGGCCATTTGCCCGCGTGGATGAGAAAGTCAGCCCGCGCCTCGGCCTCATCTTGAAGCCGCAGGAAAATGTGTCGATCTACGGCAGCTACAGCCAATCCTTCCTGCCGCGCTCGGGGGATCAGTTTCTGGCTCTCTCAGCTGTTCAGGAAAATCTCGCACCGGAAAAGTTCACTAACGTTGAACTCGGCGCAAAGTGGGATGTCCGCCCCGGACTGTCGACAACGCTGGCGCTGTTTCAGTTGGACCGCACCAATGCGACAACGCCCAATCCTGTCGACCCGACGACCACCATCAACATTGGTGAGACACGCACCAAAGGCGTCGAGTTCGGCGTAACCGGCCGGATCGTCCGTCACTGGCAGATCAGCGGGGGCTACACCTTCCAAGACGCAAAGCTGCGGGGCAATGATTTTGTTCGCCTGTCGCAAGTGCCCAAGCACCAGTTTGCCGTTTGGAACCGTGTTGATGTGACCTCACAAATTGGGGCTGGCGTGGGCGTCATCCGGCAGTCGGCCCAGTTTGCCGCCATCCGGACGACCGCGGCCACAACGCGCCTCCCCGGCTATACCCGCGTGGATGGGGCCTTGTTCTTCAATGTATCAGACCGCATCCAGGTTCAGCTCAACGTCGAAAACCTGTTCAACACCACCTATTTTGCGGACGCGCACAATAACAACAACATCACCCCGGGTGCCCCGCGTAATGCCCGGCTTTCCGCGCGGCTGAAATTTTAGGAGGGGAACGGCGTCGCCCGCTTAAGGCGTAACCGGATCGGGCCCCCGAACGGTGAACCTGAAAATGGAGCCGCCATCGGGATTTGGTTCGGTCCAGATGTGCCCACCATGCGCCTCAACAATGCTGCGTGTGATCGACAGGCCCACGCCCATGCCGGTTTTCTTTGATGTGACGAAGGGTTGGAACAACTGACTGGCCATGTCTGGCGTCAACCCTGTGCCATTGTCTGTGACAGAGCATAAGATCATCCCGCTTTGCGTCGGGGCGGTTTCAATCAGAATTCTTGGCGTTTGACGCTCTCCTGTCGCTTCGACTGCATTGCGGATGAGGTTGATGAGAACTTGCTGGATCTGCACCTTGTCCACAATGGCGATCGGGCAAAGGGGTGACAGCTTGGTTTTGAGCCGCACCTTTCGCGACCGGGAGCCGACAAGGGCGATGGTTGTTGCTTCATCGACCAACTCGGCCAGATTTTCCGGCCGCATTTCGGACTCGCCTCTCGACAGGAAGCTGCGCAGCTTTCGGATGGTTTCACCAGCGCGAATGGCTTCTTTTCCGGCATGGTCGAGGACCTCGTCCAAAAGGGCCGGATCACTGCCCTTTGCGGCCAGTTTTTTTGCCCCTGCGATATAGTTTGCAATGGCAGATAAAGGTTGGTTGATTTCATGGGCCAGCGCAGAGGCCAGTTGGCCCAGTGCCGACAGGCGGGAGACGTGAAAGAGTTCGTTCTGCAGCTCGTGCATCCGCGCTTCGGCCTTTTGGCGCTCCGTCAAATCGCGAATGAAACCGACAAAATGATGTTCGCCCGCAAATTCGAGCTCGCCGACGCTGACTTCTATGGGGAACGACGTCCCGTCTTTGTGCAGCCCCGCCAAAAGCCGGGGTCTTCCGAGAACGGATGACGCCTGCGTGTCGATCTCGCGCTTCAAGAAGTCCGGATGCTGCTCACGATAGGGTGAAGGCATCAACATCGATACATTCTGGCCGACGACTTCCTCGGCATCCCATCCAAATTGCTTCTGTGCGCCGGGGCTGAAGCGGGCAATAATGCCTTCATGATCAATCATCACGAGGGAGTCGGGCACAGTGTCCACAATGGCCCGCAGATCGGCCTCTCGCTTCTGTATTTCCAAATTGACCTTCGCCGCGTTGATGAGGGCTTGGCGAAAGAGATGGCCGCCGCCTGACGTAATGACACCCGTCACGGCAAAAGCGACATTTGTCCAAAACAACCGGGCTTCAAAACCTGTAATGAAATAATCGGCCGTCGCATCGAAAATGACCGCGATGGCGGTCAGCACCAGACCCGGAACAAACCCGCCAAGGCCAGCGGCCAAAACAATAGCCGGGAGTAGGAAGACGTTGGATTCATGGCGACCGGTCTCAATATCAAGAACCAAGCCAACCACGATACCCAAGCAGAGTACCAGGACCGAGAGCAGAATGGTCTCGCCCGCCTTCCACGGATGGGCAATGCCGTTCTCGGCCAGATCCTGAATACGCCTTAACAGCTTCATATGGTTTGCCCCGCCGGGCTGAATTGAGCCGATTTGGCTGTAATCTATGTTATTGTTTTTACGATTGGCAACCGAAAGTTAGATGTCTGGGCGAAGGCCTCAGGGCCCGCCACAAGACAGGCACCATTCCTAATGCATGATAGAGTTGCGGTGCCGCAGGGAACGAACGGCAGCACATGTCGTTGAATAACTGATCGGACCGCGGTGGCGCGAATGCGCCGGACCACCGCATTTTCAGCCGCAATCTCTGGTTTCCTCGTTTTCGGGGGCAACCTCGCATGGGAGAGAACAATCAGTGTTTCGTGACGCCAGAATCCCCAAAATAACCGTTCCAGCTGATACGCCAGAGCCTGTCGGCAAAGGCGGCGCTCCATCGGACAACAAAACGAAGCTGATCTGTTTTTCACATTTGCGCTGGAACTTTGTTTTTCAGCGGCCCCAGCATCTCATGTCGCGCTTCGCGCGTGATTATGACGTCCTCTTTTGGGAAGAACCATTGGAGTGCGATGGCGCGCCGGGCTTGGATGTCATGCATGATGAAAGCGGTGTGACGATTGCAACGCCGCGCCTCCCAGCGGGATTGTCAGAGGAAGAACGTACCCGCATTCTCCGCTCACTGCTCAATGAGGTGTTGGTCGGTGAACCAGGTCGGCTCGTCCGCTGGTTTTACACGCCGATGATGCTGCCGATCGCTCAGCATCTCAATACGGCCTTCACCGTCTATGATTGCATGGATGAACTTTCGGCCTTTAAATTTGCGCCGCCCGAACTCGCCGCGTTGGAGCGGGACTTGTTCGACGCCGCCAATGTCGTGTTCACGGGCGGGCATAGCCTTTACGAGGCAAAGCAGGCGCAGCACGCCGACGTCCATCCTTTCCCGTCTGCGGTCGACATTGGCCATTTTGCCCAAGCACGCGATGTGCATCCGACAGACGACGCTCCGCCCACGATTGGCTTTTACGGCGTCATCGATGAGCGCCTAGATATCGAGCTTGTCGAGCGCGTCGCGGCTTTGCGGCCGAACATCCGGTTCGAAATTGTCGGGCCTGTGGTGAAGATCGATCCGGCGGCGCTGCCGCAGCGGGACAATATCCTCTACACGCCGTCCCAGCCTTATGCCGCGCTGCCCGAGTGTCTTGGCCGCTGGCATGCGGCGATGATGCCTTTTGCGCGCAATGACTCCACGCGCTTCATCAGCCCCACGAAAACGCCTGAGTACCTCGCTGCCGCCCGTCCGGTCATTTCCACGGCCATTCGCGATGTCGAACGGCATTTTGGCGACTTGGCGGGCGTCCTGATTGCCGATGAGGCAGAAGACTTTGCTGCTGCCTGTGACGCCGCCATTCTTTTGTCTCAGGACAGAACGACTTGGCTGCCGGAAGTCGATCAAGTTCTTTCCCAGATTTCCTGGGACAAGGTGCATTGGGATATGCGCCGTCATATCGAGGCCGGACTTGCGCGGACGGAATCTCTGGCCAAACTTCGTTCGCTGTCACGGACGCGCTATGACTTTTTGATCGTCGGCGCCGGATTTGCAGGTGCTGTCATGGCGGAACGGCTGGCGGCTGACGGCGGGCAGCGCGTTCTTCTCATCGACAAGCGTCCCCATATCGGGGGCAATGCCTTTGATGAACGCAATGCTGCCGGTCATCTCGTCCACCGATATGGTCCGCACATCTTCCACACCAATTCAGCGGACATCTTCAGCTATCTGTCGCGGTTCACCCAGTGGCGATCCTATGAGCACCGGGTGTTGGCGGAGGTGTCAGGCAAGCTGGTCCCTATTCCGATCAACAGGACGACGATCAACGTCCTGTACGGGCTGGACCTCCAGACTGACGCGGAGGTTGCGTCGTTCCTTGAACGCCGTCAAGAGCCGGTGAACGACATCCGCACGTCAGAAGACGTGGTGGTGTCCACTGTTGGCCGGGAGCTCTTTGAGCTGTTCTTCCGCGGATATACGCGCAAGCAGTGGGGCCTTGATCCGTCCGAGCTCGACAAGTCGGTCACAGCGCGCATCCCGACCCGGACCAATGCCGATGACCGCTATTTTACCGATACGTTCCAAGGGATGCCGCTGAACGGGTATACCGAGATGTTTAGAAGGCTGTTGGCGCACCCCAACATTGATGTCCGCACCGGTGTTTCTCATGAAGAAATCGCCGAGCAGGTAGACTACGACCGCTTGATCTGGAGCGGGCCTGTCGATGAGTATTTCGATTGCTGCTTTGGCAAGCTGCCTTATCGATCCTTGATATTCGACCACCAGACGCTGCCTGTCACGCGCTTCCAACCAACCGGGACAGTGAACTATCCCTCGGAGGACGTGGCCTATACCCGGATTACCGAGTTCAGCCATTTGACCGGAGACGTGAGCGACACGACCAGCATTGTTTATGAATATCCAGCTGCTGAGGGTGATCCCTATTATCCCATTCCGCGGCCAGAAAATCAGGCACTTTATGTGCGCTATGCCAAGCTTGCGGACGCCAGCGACACGATCTTCGTCGGTCGCCTCGCCACCTACCGCTATTACAATATGGACCAGATCGTGGGGCAGGCACTGGCAGCTTATCGCCGGCTTGTGCCATCGCTTAACCGAAGGGCCAACGCGATCCCCGCTGCACAGACGAAGATCGCGAGCTAGTTGATGAAAGGCCACAGGGAGCATAGCCGCGCGGGCCCCATGCTCCCTGACGGCGGCCGAGCGGCCGGCCGAATGTGTTCAGGCCGCGGCCTGATCGCGCGCCATGGCCTTGGACTCCCGATGGAAGAGCAAAGCTTGCGCGATGGTGGCTGTCAGCACGGCCGCGTCGAAGGGCTTGGTAATGAGGTAGGTCGGCTCCGGTCGTTCCCCGGTCAGCAGCCGTTCGGGAAAGGCCGTCACGAAAATCACAGGTGTGTCTATGCTTTCCAGAATATCTTTTACAGCGTCGATCCCGCTCGATCCGTCGGCCAGACAGATGTCGGCCAGAACAAGCTCCGGTTCGGTTTCCCGAGCCATCGCAACGGCTTCATGATGGGTACGCGACACGCCAATGACTTTATGGCCGATCTCACGCACGATCGATTTGATATGGAGCGCGATGATTGCCTCATCTTCAATGATCATCACATCAGAGCAAAGTTCATCGGCAAGATGCGTCCGCGCTTCTGCAATGTCTTCACGAACCACGTCGGGCGAGATGGCGAGAATGGCCGCCGCTTCATCGACCGAGAAGCCCTCGACGGCGGTCAGCAAAAGCGCCTGGCGCGATCGGGGTGTGAGGTGGGCAATCGGCCCGGACGACTTCAGTACGGAAATCGTTTCGGACCGCCACAGATGGTGGAAGATGCGATAAAGTTCGAGCCGGGGTGGCTGGGTGACATCGAATTCCCCCGGGGACTCAAGAAGAGCCTCCAGCGTTTCCCGAACGGCCGCATCTCCCAGATCAGCAGCCCCGGTGACTGTGCGCGCGTAACGTCTCAGATATGGCAGCTCAGCTGCGACAGATCTTATGAATGGCATATGCCCTCCCGCTTCCTGTCATCTGAACTGCTCACTTTTGAAAATGTTCCATCGGCTTGGAACATAGTTGCTCGCGATCTGTTTGTGCCATCGACGAAGTGGGTAGATCCCGCGACCGGGGGTGCGTCAACGTGACAAGTTTGATCAAGTCGGACATCGTGAGCAAGGCCGTATCTATGCATCCGCAGGATTCCATCACGATGCCGGAGGAGACCGTGCCCGAAAGGGGCTTAAAGTCAGTCAAGGAGACGGTGATCGCTAGCGATGATCCTATTGGTAAGGCGTTGCGCCGGCTCCACGACGAAGTCGTCGCTGAACCTATCCCTGAGGAATTCTTGCGCCTTCTGGGAGAAATTGAGCGCAAGCTGAATGGAGCGGTGACGCCGGAATGAATGATCCGGCACCAAAAACTGTCCCACTGGATGACAAGGATTTTCGGGATCAGCTGGTTGCAATAATCCCACCGCTTCGCGCCTTTGCGCGCGGTTTGTGTGGAACGCGGGATATGGCGGATGACATGGTTCAGGACGCCATGACCCGGGCTTGGGCAGCGCGGCAGAGTTATGCTGCGGGGTCAAACTTCCGCGCCTGGATGTTCATGATCCTGCGCAATCATTATTACACAACGCTCCGCAAGAATGCGCGCATGGTGTCTTGGGACCCTGAAGTGGCTGAGCGTGTGCTCGTTGCTGGCCCCACCCAACAGGATGGCCTCAATGTTCAGGATGTTCAGAAGGCGCTGCAGAAGCTGCCTGCCGAACAGCGAGAAGTTCTCCTCCTCATCGGCGCAAATGGCGTTTCCTATGAGGAGGCCGCAGACATCATGGGATGCGCGATTGGCACCATCAAGAGCCGGCTTGCGCGCGGCAGAGTCGCACTGACGGCGCTGATTGATGGCCCCGCTTATAAGGATGAGCCTTCCGACAAAGGGTCAAGGTCGCCTGCGATCAGTCCGGCGGGGTGATGCACTGGACGCCTGATCTGCTTAACCGGCCAACGCTCACGACGACGCTTTGGCTTTGTATCGGGGCGGCCCTTTTGCCTGTCGCTGTGGTGGCCATCGATCAGTCCAGAATAGCCCGGGAACAGTTTGATCAGTTGAGAGGCGAGCGGCTTGTTGCTGCTGCATCCATGACCGCACTCAAACAGCGCCGCATCATGTCGCTCCAGCCCTTGGCCGACGGGTCCCGCGTGAAGCTCGAGGGCGGCTTGACTGAACCAATCGATTTTTCCCGGATGGAGCGCCCTCTGGTCGCCCGTCGCCTATCGTCTCTGGCGGTGGTGGGACTGGCCGATGCGACAGGCAAACTCCTGACACCTGCCGGTCGCTCAGATCTCGCCGGTATTGACCCGCAGGCATCGTTCGGCCGCGCAGCGCTGACGCGTGGGCGGGATGGGGTCGTGTGGATCTACGCGTCGGCCCCGCTCAATGACGGCCAGCTGTACGTTTTCTATGCCGAGCCCTTGGACATGGCGTTCGCCCCGCTGGGCCCGCCTTTTCGGTTTGGTATCTTTACCACTCTAGGCGCCCTCTTCCTGACCGGGGTTGCGCTTTGGCTCTCGCTTGACCGCTTCATTCTCCGGTGGCTGCGACAAGGAGGGCGACGCGTGCGGCAATTGGCAGACGGCAGTTACAGCGAAGATCGTCGCCTATTCCGGACCGCGCCTTTGGAGTTGCAGCGCCTCGGCAGGGACCTCGACGACATGGCCCGCTCGGTTGACCGGCGGGATCAGGCTTTGCGCCGTGCGCTCGCTGCCAAGGATGCCATGGCTCGCGAGGTCAATCACCGGGTGAAGAACAATCTGCAGATGATCACCAGCATTGTCAGCCTGCAGGCATCCCGGCTGTCAGACCCGGAGGCCCGCCGTTTGATGACTCAGACACGCCTGCGGGTGGGCGCTTTGGCGCTGGTGCAGCGCCTCATTTACGAAGTTGATGAGAGCGAGCAGGGCGTCGTGAATACAGACCGCTTGTTCTCTGAGCTCTGCGATCAGGTCCAAGCCAATTCCCAGCCCTCCAAAGTCCTGCTTTTCTGCCATTCCAATCTGGGCGTGATCTCCGGCGATCATGCGGTTTCAGCGGCGTTGATCGTCATTGAGGCCGTGACGAACGCCCTGCGCCACGGCTTTCCCGGGGATCAAGGCGGAACGATCAACGTCTTGTTGGAGCCAGCAGGCCAAGACGGGCTTCTCACGATTTGCGATGACGGGATTGGTGCAAGCGATGATGATGAT
>CAJBSR010000088.1 GCA_903958285.1 uncultured Sphingomonadales bacterium | reverse complement strand
CGATGTCCCGACGCCGCTGGTGCTCCCGCTGGAGCAGATCCGGTTTGCCTCTGAGGCCAGCTGGAACATTCGCTAAGATTAGCGGCGAGAGCACCCCAAACATCGGCCACCGCGCATTCCAATGATGTTTTGTGCATCCTATGAATTTATCGGGATGGCTCGAAGATCGCCGGCCAAATGAACATGTCGATACCGGTGCCTTATCTGTCCAACATGTTTCGTTGATACATCTGGAAAAACGCCTCGAACAATGGCCCTCTCCAAATGTGTTTCTGGCATCATCCTCATATTCAACAACCTCGGCGCGGCCTAAGATGCTGGTGCTGTGGCGGAGGTGTCTGCACACTTCAAAGAACTGGCGGTCGGGCGGGCTGCCATGCCTATCTCGCAACGGTTTAGCATCCTGCACATGGTCGATCAGATTGCAGTAACTGAGGCAGAACGCAGGCTGGCTGCGCAGTCCTTTTGCGGGCAACTTCATCATTGACTGGTTGCAGGCGAGCACGCATTCTAAGTTGATATAATTAGGAGAGTTTAATGCGGTTTATTCGCTGGCCTTTTATCAGCCTAATGCTGCTGGCCGTAAGCACGCTTCTGGCGACCGAGGCCAAAGCCGAAGCCACCTCTGCCGGCGGTGCCGCCTACCAAAAATACTGCGCAGAATGCCACAATGCCAACCTGGCGGGCGGTGCTCATGGTGCCGCTTTAGTCGGCGAACCATTCCGCGCCCGTTGGGGCAAAGGCGGTGTGCCACCATTGGCTACCTTCATCCGAAGCATGATGTCGATGAACCTGCCGGCTGGCGCGCAGTCCTCTGTGGTCAACGACATCGCGGCCTTCCTGCTGCTCAGCAACGGCGTTGCGGTGAGCGAAAAGAAACCAGAGGAAACCACTTGGCAAGGGGCAGCCGGCATTATGGAAGCAGCCCAAAGCGCCGGGGGCTGGGTGAACCGCGAAACACCATTTACGTCACCGGTCACCGATGCACTGCTGCAAAAACCACCTGCCGCAGACTGGCTGCATTGGCGCCGCACTGAAGACGGGCAGGGCTTTAGCCCGCTATCAAGCATCAACACCCAATCGGTGGGTCGCCTGCGGCTCGCTTGGGCGATGACAATGAAAGACGGCAGCAATCAGCCCACACCGCTCATCCATGATGGCGTGATGTACCTGACCCATCCGGGCAACGTGGTGCAGGCAATTGACGCCGCCAGCGGCAGTCTGCTGTGGGAATATAGCTACCCGTACCCCGAAGATTCACGCACGCTCGGTGGCCCGACACGCAATATCGCGCTGTATCAGGACAAGGTATTTCTGGCCACTTACGACGCCGCCGTTGTGGCGCTGGAGGCGCGCACCGGCAAGCTGCTGTGGCGATCACAGAAGGCAGATTATCGTCAAGGCTACACACACACGGCAGGGCCCATCATCGCCGGCGGCGTCGTGGTCAGCGGCATCAACGGTTGCGAACGCTACAAAAAGTCCGGTTGTTTTGTCACCGGACACGACCCAAGCACAGGCAAAGAACTGTGGCGGACGTCTACCATTGCACTACCGGGCGATCCCAATGATGCGAGCTGGGCGGGCCAGCCCGTTGAACTGCGCGGCGGCGGCGACAGCTGGATTGCCGGCAGCTATGACCCGAAGTTGAACCTGTATTACTTCGGCACCGCCCAGGCAAAACCTTGGGTTGCGGCCAGCCGCGGTATGACTGCGGCGGACGCCGCCCTCTACACCAACTCGACACTGGCACTCGACCCGCGCACCGGCAAATTGCAATGGCACTTTCAGCACGTGCCTGGTGAAACATTAGATATGGAAACCGGCTTTGAGCGTGTGCTGGTGGATATCGGGTCGGACAAATTCGTACTCACTGCCGGCAAGGATGGCCTGTTATGGAAACTCGACCGGCGTAACGGCAAGTTCGTCGCCGTCGCCGAGACCCTTTATCAAAACATCTTCAAGTCCATCGACCATGCCACTGGTCGCGTGGAATATCGCGATGACATCATGAAGGCAGGGGTAAATGATCGGGTGTCGGTCTGCCCGAGCATCTATGGCGGCCACAACTGGCAGGCCAGTGCCTATGACCCGGCCAGCAGCTCGCTGTTGTTACCATTGCACCAATTGTGCGTCGACATGACCGGTCGTGCCGTGGAGCGCAAAGAAGGCGGCGGTGGTTATGGCGGCGAATCTACCGTCTACCCGATGCCCGGGACCGACGGCATGCTCGGTCGCCTGAGTGCCATCGACGTCACGACTTTAAAGCCGCGTTGGTCACACACGCAGCGGGCGATGTTCATGACCTCCGCTCTTACCACCGGAGGTGGCCTGGCATTTATTGGTGACCTCGATCGTTACTTCAAGGCCTTCGACGTGAAGACCGGCAAGGTGGTCTGGCAAACGCGCCTTGGTTCAGCGCCGCACGGCTATCCGGTCAGCTACGCCGTAGGTGGCAAGCAGTACATCGCCGTGACCACGGGCATGGGCGTGTTCAAGCTGGTGACTGCGCAACAAAGCCCGGACATCTACCAGCCCAGCGGGGGCAACATGCTGTACGTGTTTGAGCTGGCCGACTAACGAGCGGGCGAGCGAGCGACAACCATGTCGGCGTCAGACGGGCGCACGATCATCGACGTAAACTGGTCGAAGCGAAGTGCTTGTGGCGACAGGACAACGGCGTGATGATTCGGCCTATGCGTTTTTGGCTTCGAGCGGCGTCCCGGAACTCAAATAGGTTAGCCGCGCACGCAGCTTAGCCTGGTCGGTTGATTGCTGTCTGATTTCTGGAAGTTAAACTCCGTCACGAGTTTCACGAGCAATGGCAGATACGTCATTTAAAATTTGGCGCGCCATGCGGAATGAAGATGCGAACAGGTTTGAGGTGTTGATTCTGTCTCACGCGGGATGCTCCTTCAGAAACAAGGCCAAGACGGTCGATCCGACTTGATCCCTATATTTGCCCTGTCCGATTATTG
>CAJBSR010000087.1 GCA_903958285.1 uncultured Sphingomonadales bacterium | reverse complement strand
GATTGTGTCGGTCAGCACCTACTATATCGCCGCAGCGCTCGTCCGGTTTGGATCGGGGGTCGCCATCGTCGATGAGTTCACAGCGCGATCGGTGGCAAGGCAAGACTTGGATTTGTGCACGCTGTCTCCCCCGCTGCGTTTCGGCATTCACGCCGCATGGCTGGAAGATAGGCCCTTGTCGAAACTGGGCCTGCGATTTGTTTCTATCGTCGAGGATGTCCTTCGCGGTTTGCCGCAATTGCCACGCAGAGCTTAACCTTTCGCTATGGACTAACCACAAGTTTGTTCTGCCCGTCTTCTTGTGCCTGCTGAAGGCTCCTTTAGCGTTGAATCATGAGCGAATTAGGAACTTTAGGTACAAAGAAATTGCCGCGATCAGCGATTGTGATCGGCGCCGGCGTCGTTGGGGTCGCAACGGCCTACGCTTTGGCAAGGCGGGGTGTAGCAGTCACAATTCTCGAAAAGGCCGATGGCCCAGCGCAGGGCGCGTCATTCGCAAATGGTGCGCAGTTGAGTTACTGTTACACAGAAGCCTTGGCCAGCCCGGCGCTGCTCCGCCGCATCCCAGTATTGGCCCTTGGCCTCGATCCGGCTTTCCGCCTGAACCCTCGGCTTAATGTCGATTCCATTGGTTGGCTTATTAGGTTCATGATGAATTCCACTGAGGGCAGGTTCCAAGCCAATACGCTGGCTGGCCTCGCTTTGGGTCTTGAGGCTCGGTTAGCCATGCAGGAGTTGCTCGACCGACATCATTTAGATTTCGACCACGAAACCCCAGGTAAAATGCTGATTTATGAGAATGTAGATGCCTTTGCCTCTTCGCGCAAAATGATTGAACTAAAGCGCAAAAATGGCGCGGTTCAAGAAGCTCTCTCTCCTGCCGAAGCGATTGCATTGGAACCTGCGCTGTTGGCTCGAAAAGAGGGCTTCGTTGGTGCCGTCTATGCAGCGCAGGAAGCTGTCGGAGATCCCCGTCGTTTCTGCGAAGCCATGCTGCCGCTTCTGGCGAAAGAGTATGGCGTCGATATCCGTTTGAATACACGCGTTTCAAATTGGAAGGAAGGGAGAAAATCCGTAACCCTCTCCACCTCTGCTGGCGAGCACTTGGATGCAGAGCAGATTGTGTTGTGCGCTGGCATAGAGGCTCGCCTCCATTTGAAAAGGCTTGGGCTTGGTTCTGCACTCATGGCCATGAAGGGCTATTCTTTCACTGCCCCGCGAGGGGAAACCGCCCCATCGATGAGCATCACCGATGTTGCACGGAAGATCGTTTTCTGTCCGCTGGGTGGAAACATTAGGGTCGCAGGTCTGGCGGAACTTGGTGCGCGAAACACCGAAATAGATCAAAGGCGCCTTAAGAGCCTGACCGATGCGGCCGCTGCGGCTCTTCCGAAGGCGGCTGACTATGCAGCGGTGCAAGGCGGGTGGGCGGGCCTGCGTCCCATGACGGCCAATTCACTCCCCATCATGCGCCGCACGAGCCCGAGAGTTACAATTAACATCGGTCATGGCATGTTGGGCTGGACATATGCGATGGGGTCTGCAGAGCGCGTCGCACATTTGATGGAGGAATGGGCATGATCAACCGTTTTGGGAAATGGGCCAGGTCACGCATCTTCGTAATCGCAATCGCGATTTGCCTGACAACTCCGGCCGCCGCGCAGAAGAAGCAGCTCCTAGAATATCCGAGTATCCATTCACCCGTTGTCGGGGAACGGGGAATGGTTGTGTCTCAGAACGCGATTGCCTCTGGGGTGGGGGCCGATGTTTTGCGGCGCGGGGGCAATGCCGTGGATGCTGCAGTCGCTATTGGCTTTGCCCTTGCCGTCACGCTGCCGAGAGCGGGAAACATCGGCGGAGACGGCTTTATGCTTGTGCATGACGCTCAGTCTGGGGAGCAGGTGTTCTTCGACTTCCGTTCGATCGCCCCTAAAGCGGCCACCCTTGCATTGTTTGTCGATGCAGATGGCAAAGAAGCGAAACAAGCCAGTCGTGGCTACCTCGCACCCTCCGTGCCCGGCACCGTTGCAGGGCTTGCTATGGCTCACAAAAGGTTTGGGAAACTGCCTTGGGCGGACGTGGTTGGGCCAGCAATCGCCCTTGCGCGCGACGGTGTTGTTCTGACCCCTGATGAGGCGTTTGTTTTTGGTTGGGGCAAAGAGCGACTGTCGACCAGCGCGGCCGCCAAGGCGACATACTACAAGTCGGACGGTTCGATGTATCGCGCCGGCGAAACGCTCAAACAGCCAGACTTGGCTTGGACATTGACACAAATCGCGGAGAAGGGGCCCGACGGCTTTTACAGGGGCCCTGTCGCCGAACGATTTGCCGCGGATATGAAGGCAAATGGTGGGCTGATAACCTTGGACGACCTCGCCGCGTATCGCCCGGTTGAACGGCGCCCTTTGCGCGGCACATATCGCGGACTGGACATTGTCACGTCGCCACCAGCGAGTGCAGGCGGTGCAACACTCCTCAACATGCTCAACATCGTTGAAAACTTTGATCTGAAGTCGAACGGCGTTGGTTCCGCTCAATCTCTCCACATCATGGCTGAAGCCATGAAGCTTGGTTATGCTGACCGCTATCGTATTTTGGGCGATACCGACTTTGTGACGACGCCGATCCGAGGATTTATCTCAAAGGATTATGCTAAGACGCGTGCGGCAATGATCAATCTCCGAAAGGCGAAGTCTGCCGAAAAGATGGGCGTGGGTGATCCTTTGAAGTTCGAAAGCCCTTCTACGACGCACTACT
>CAJBSR010000086.1 GCA_903958285.1 uncultured Sphingomonadales bacterium | reverse complement strand
TAGGCCGTCACGGGCGTTGGTGCGCCTTCATAAACGTCTGGCGTCCACATGTGGAACGGAACGGCGGCGATCTTGAAGGACAGGCCAGCCAATACGAAGACGATGCCGAACAACTCGCCCATGCCCACGCCATCGGCCAAGGCAGTTGCCACACCATGATAATCGATGGTGCCCGAGAAGCCATAGAGCAGCGAGATACCGTACAGCAGGATACCCGAGGCCAGCGCACCAAGGACGAAGTACTTCAGGCCAGCTTCGGCCGACCGTTGATCCTTGCGCATGAAGCTCGCGAGCACATAAGCGGCAAGGCTCTGCAGTTCGAGACCGACATAGAGCGTCAGCAGGTTGGTCGCCGAGACCATCATCCCCATACCCACCGTCGCCAGCAGGATGAGGACCGAATATTCCCCGCGCAGCTTGTCCTCCGCCGCAAAGAAGCGCGTCGACAGCAGGATCGAAACGCCCGCTGCCAGATAGATCAACGGCTTGACGAAATCCGAGAAGGCATCGGCGCTGTAAAGGCCGTCAAACGCAACGCCCTCCCCGCCGAGCGACAGGAATGCCGCGACAAGTGCCGCGACGGCGGCGCCATTGATGAAGCGGGTGGCCCCATCACCGGCAAAGGCAGCGACGAGCATGAGGGCTATGGCCGAGACCGAAAGAATGATTTCGGGCAGCGTCAGCAGGAGTGAAGCGGCAATGGACATCAGTGCGCCTCCCCGTGCGCGGCTTCATGGGCCTTGGCGAGTTTCTTGGGATCGCCCATTTTGAGATTGGCATCACCATGCGGCGCGACCGGTTCGATACGGGCGAGAATTGCCGTCACGTCATTGCGCATCGGCGCCATGAAGCTTTCCGGATAAACGCCCATCCACAGGGTCGCCGCAGCGATTGGGGCCAGCGTCAGCCATTCCCGCGCCGTGATGTCCTTCATCGATGCTGTGTCTTCGCCCGCCGCTGTGCCAAAGGCGACACGGCGATAGAGCCAAAGCATATAGGCAGCGCCCAGAATGATGCCCAAGGTCGCAACAGCGGCGACCCAACTGTTCGCTTCATAGGCGCCCACCAGTGCGAGGAATTCCCCGACAAAGTTGGCAAGGCCCGGCAAGCCGACGCTCGCCATCGTGAAGAACAGGAAGAACAGCGCGTAATAGGGCATGTTGTTCGCAAGGCCGCCATAGCGCGCAATCTCGCGGGTATGCAGACGATCATAGATCACGCCGACGCACAGGAAGAGCGCGCCTGAGACAAGACCGTGGGCGAGCATGACGATCAGCGCGCCTTCAATCCCCTGACGGTTGAACGCGAACAGGCCAATCGTGACGAACGCCATATGCGCGACCGAGGAATAGGCGATCAGCTTTTTCATGTCCGACTGAACGAGTGCGACAAGCGAAGTGTAGACCACCGCGACCATCGACATGCCGAACACGACCCAGACGAGCGCCGCAGACGCCTCCGGGAACATCGGCAGCGAGAAGCGGATAAAGCCATAGCCGCCCATCTTCAACAGGACGCCCGCCAGAATGACCGAGCCTGCGGTCGGGGCCTGCACGTGCGCGTCAGGCAGCCAGGTGTGGACGGGCCACATCGGCATCTTGACCGCGAAAGACGCGAAGAACGCGAACCAGAGCCAGGTCTGCGCCTCAACCGGGAAGTTGTATTGCAGCAGCGTCGGGATATCGCTCGTCCCCGCTTCACGCGCCATCCACAGCATGGCGACGAGCATCACCAGCGAACCGATGAGCGTGTAGAGGAAGAACTTGTAGCTCGCCTTGATGCGGTCTGCGCCGCCCCAGATGCCGATGATCAGATACATCGGGATCAGACCGGCTTCAAAGAAGATGTAGAACAGGAACATGTCCTGTGCCGCGAACACGCCGATCATGAAGGCTTCCATCACAAGGTAGGCCGCCATGTATTCGGGCACGCGTTTCTGGATCGATTCCCAGCTGGCGAGGATGCAGATCGGCATCAGAAACACCGACAGAACGATGAGCATCAGGGCGATGCCATCAATGCCCAGTGCCCTAGAGAAGCGCTG
>CAJBSR010000085.1 GCA_903958285.1 uncultured Sphingomonadales bacterium | reverse complement strand
CGATCAGCGTCCAGACGATGACCAACACCCTCACCTCTGACGCCAAGGCGACAATCGACCAGATCCGCCGGTGCGAGGATGCAGGCGCGGACATCATCCGCGTCTCGTGCCCCGATGTGGAGTCGACGGCAGCGCTCAAAGAAATCGTCCGCGCCGCGCGCGTACCGATCGTGGCGGACATCCATTTCCACTATAAGCGCGCGCTCGAAGCCGCCGATGCGGGTGCGGCGTGTCTGCGCATCAATCCCGGCAATATCGGTTCCGCAGAACGCGTGAACGAAGTCGTCAACGCGGCCAAGGCCAATGGCTGTGCAATCCGCATCGGCGTGAACGCGGGCAGCCTTGAGAAGGACCTGCTCGAAAAATATGGCGAGCCCTGCCCCGAAGCGCTGATCGAGTCCGCGCTCGACCATATCAAGCTGCTGCAGGACCGCGATTTTCACGAATATAAGGTCGCGGTGAAGGCGTCGGACGTCTTCCTCGCCGTCGCGGCCTATATGGGTCTCGCCGAAGCCGTCGATTGCCCGCTGCACCTGGGCATCACCGAAGCGGGCGGCCTCATTGGCGGCACTGTCAAATCCTCCATCGGCATCGGCAATCTGCTCTGGGCCGGCATCGGCGATACGATCCGCGTCTCGCTCTCCGCCGAACCCGAAGAGGAAGTCCGCGTCGGATATGAAATCCTGAAGTCACTGGGCCTGCGCACCCGCGGCGTCCGCGTCGTCTCCTGCCCCAGCTGCGCGCGGCAGGGCTTTGACGTGATCCGCACTGTCCAGAAACTCGAAGATGCGCTCCAGCACATCAAGATACCGATGAGCCTCTCGGTCCTCGGCTGCGTCGTCAACGGCCCCGGCGAAGCACGCGAGACCGACATCGGCATCACCGGCGGCGGCAATGGCAAGCACATGGTCTACCTCTCCGGCGTGACCGACCACCATGTCGAAGACGCCGACATGATCGGGCATATCGTCAAGCTGGTGGAAGCGAAGGCGGCAGAGATCGACGCCGGGTCAGCCGTGAGCATGGACACGCTGCACGGGAAGGCGGCTTGAGATTCAAGTTTGGGAAATGGCGCTGGCTGTTGGCCATCGCCGCGCTCAGCCTTTGCTGCGCACTTTTCCTTTGGCGCGCCAGCAAAGCGGAATGTTGGGCGCTCGTGGGCGATGTGGTCTGCCAGGTCGAAACCAGCCGGCCTGTTGTCGCCCTGTCATTGGATGATGGACCCACGCCGGAGGGCGTCGATGCTGTGCTGGCCGCACTCCAGCGCCGCAATGTGCGCGCCACCTTCTTCCTGATCGGCAATCGGATGGAACGCTGGCCAGGCCAGGCCGAACGGCTGGTCGCGGCAGGTATGGAGCTCGGCAACCACAGCTATTCCCATCGCCGGATGATCGGTTACAGCGAGGCGCACTATCGAAGCGAGATTCTTCGAACGGATGCACTGCTTCGTGCGGCAGGTGCCAAGACCACCAACCTGTTCCGCCCGCCCTTTGGCAAACGCCTGTTCGGCTTGCCGCGCGCGGCTACGGCAACGGGACATCGCGTCATCATGTGGGATGTGGCAGACGACGTTACCCATCATCCAACGCCACAAGCCTATGCCGCCGACATTGTTCGCCGCGCCAAGCCCGGTTCGATCATTCTGATGCACCCAATGTACCGAGGCAACCGGGTCGAACGCGCTGCACTACCGCTCGTGCTGGATGGTCTCGCGGCACGTGGATTTCGGATCGTGACAGTCGGTGAGTTGTTGAGCCTGCAGGAAAGCTGACTGACGCGACTGTGCGCCTTGAGACTTTCTAGAATTGTGCTATAAAAATCTAGAAAGGACTCCCCATGGGCCTCAGCATCAAGAATGAAGAGACTGAGCGACTGGTGCGGGAACTCGCACGGCGCAAGGGCGTCGGCGTGACGACCGCGATCCGGCTGGCGGTCAGCAATGAGCTGGAAAAGACGCCCGAACCAAAGAAGAGCCCCGAGGAAATCCTGGCATTCGTCCGGGAGATTCAGGAACGCTGGAAAGCATTCCCGCCCATTGATATGAAGGAAATGGACGATTTCCTATACGATGAGAATGGCTTGCCGCATTGATCGTCGTCGACACGTCGGTATTGATCGCAATCCTTCAAGGTGAGCCGGAAGCCGAGCACTTCCTCGAGGTTCTGAGAGGGGAACCGCGCTGTGTGCTCGGGGCGCCAACCAAGTTTGAGGCTTTGTTGGTGGCCGCCAAGCGGCCAAATGGGCAAGCCGATATCAACGCCTTTTTAGATGAACTGGGCATCAAGGTCATCGACTGGACCGACGACCATGCCAGCATCGCATCAGAAGCCTTTCTGCGCTTCGGAAAACGGCACCACAAGGCGAACCTCAACTTCGGTGATTGCATGTCCTATGCGCTTGCCAAGTCATTGAATGCGCCGCTCCTTTTTAAGGGTGACGATTTCGCGTTGACTGATATTACGTCCGCGCTTTGATCTCTCCCCGCACGCCCCTTCCCGCATCCCATTTGCTGCTCGCTGTCGCCATCATGGCGGTGTGGGGGACGAACTTTGTCGTCATCAAATTCGGGCTGGAACATTTGCCCCCGCTGACGTTGGCGCTGCTCCGCTTCACGCTCGCCTTCTTCCCGCTGGCGCTCTTCCTGCCGCGTCCGAAGGTCGGGTGGGGCAATCTCGCCGCTTATGGCATGTTGATCGGCGCGGGGCAGTTTGGCGTGCTGTTCACAGCGATGCGTGCAGACATCACGCCGGGGCTCGCGTCGCTGGTCGTCCAGACACAGGTGTTCTTCACGATCTTCCTGTCGATGCGGCTGACCGGAGAGCGGGTTGCGCTTTACCAGATTGTGGCCTTGCTGATCGCGGGCTGCGGCCTTGCGACGATTGCGCTCCACACCGATGGCACCGCGACACCGCTTGGGCTGGCACTGGTGCTGGTCGCCGCGTTTAGCTGGTCGAGCGGGAACATGGTGTCGCGCAAGGCCGGGCCGCAGAACATGCTGGCCTATGTCGTCTGGTCGAGCATCTTTGCCGTGCCGCCGCTGCTGATCTTCGCGCTGCTGCTGGAAGGGCCAACGCGGATGATGGACGGCATTCGCGCCGCCGACGCCGCGACATGGGGAGCTGTCGTGTGGCAATCGGTTGGCAATACGATGTTCGG
>CAJBSR010000084.1 GCA_903958285.1 uncultured Sphingomonadales bacterium | reverse complement strand
ATGTAATCGCAATTCCGGCAATGCGATAATGCCAGAAGGGGCGACCATAGCCCGTCCCATACGCACGGCGCAGGATGTCGCGGATCGTTTCGATAAAGCTGCTCACGGTCCAAAGGCCCACAATTGCGCCGAACCACAAAAGCGGGCCAGTGCGGGCCTGCAGCATTTCCTGCGCGGCGCTCTGGATCAGCTGCGCAACCCCCGGCGGCAAGGCGACAAGCATCGACTGGATGGCTTTTAGATTTTCGTCGGGTCGTCCAATCAACTGGGTGATCGCCGCCATCACGATGAAGAACGGAAAAACCGTCAACAGCGTCAGATACGCAAAATTGCCCGCATGGATGAAGCCATCGCTATACACGCCAACCGCCACGCGGCGGAGCACCTCAAACGGTTTTGAGCCCGGCCCAATGAGCCCGCGCAACCCTTGCCTGTGCGGATGCGCACCCGGAAACCTGCGGCGGGCTTCAGGTGTTTCCGGAGACGGCGCACGCATGGAGCGCTACACGCCCAGCTTTGCGCGTGGATTCCTGTCGTCGGTCCAGCTTTCGACAAAGTCTTGGAGCGCGGCGTCATCGGCGGGCAGATCAACGATCAGCGTGACAAGCTGGTCGCCGCGTTTGCCGGACTTGCCAGTAAAGCCGCGTTCCCGAAGCCGCAGCGTCTTGCCGGAGGTCGCGCCCTTGGGGACGTTGAGCATGACCGCGCCGTCCACCGTGGGCACCTTGACCGGACCGCCTTTGACCGCTTCAGACAAGGTGATCGGCAAATCGAGCCGGATATTGTCGCCATCGCGCGTGAAGTGCGGGTGGTGGCCGACCTCAATCGTCACAATCGCATCACCGGCGCCGCCCGGCCCTGGCTGGCCCTTGCCGCCCAGTTTCATCTGGGTGCCCGATTCCACGCCCGCAGGGAGCTTCAGATCAATCGTCTTGCCATCAGACAAAGTGATGCGCTGAGGCTTAAGCGCGGCGGCATCTTCAAAGGCGACCGCCAGCCGATAGGCGACATTGGCGCCCTTTTGCGGCGGCGCCTGTCGTCCAAACCCGCCGCCGGGTCCGCCGCGGCCGCGCCCACCAAACAGGCCATCAAAAATGTCGCCAAAATCCATGCCTTCGGCACCGAACCCGCCCGGACCTTGCCGGAAACCGCCGCCGCCTTGACCAAAGGGATTGCCGCCCCCGCCAAAGGGGCTGCGGGGCTGACCATTTTCATCAATCTCGCCCCGGTCAAACTGGCCGCGCTTGTCTTTGTCCGACAACAGATCATAGGCGCCCGTCACCTGAGCGAAGCGCTCGGTAGCCTTGGGGTCGGGATTGGTATCAGGGTGGAGCTCTTTGGCCAGCTTGCGATAGGCCTTCTTGATCTCAGCCTCGCTCGCGCCCTTCGCCACCCCCAGAGTCGAATAGGGATCTGCCATCCCCTCTAGCTAGGGTGTGGGAGGGGTTTCGGCAATGGTGTGAGGGAAGATGAAGGGTGCGCGCAGCGACGCGGCACCCAAGCAGACATCGCACTTGGCGGAAATTCACTTATCCACCCGCGTCGCCCCGTGCTTGACACGGGGCTTGGCTAACCT
>CAJBSR010000083.1 GCA_903958285.1 uncultured Sphingomonadales bacterium | reverse complement strand
GAGAACGCGGAGGATTGCCTCTGCGCCCTTTGCGTCTCTGCGCGACCCTTGCTTCTGTGATGCCAATGGATCCTGAACCAAGTTCAGGATGACGAATGGTGGCGAGGGAGTCTCTGCGTCCTTTGCGTCTCTGCGCGAGACCATTTTTCGCTTTCCTACAGCCCCCAAAATGTGCCAACAAACGCCCATGCCCGCGACTGACCGCCGCCGCTGCTCCCCCAAAATTCCCTCTTTCCTACAAAGCGCCGTTTTCAGGGCGCCGACGCCCTCAACTTCCTCCACTTCCGCACCTTTGGCGGGCAAAAAAAGAGGCCGGGTGTTGCCACCCGACCCCAATTTCCTGCGTGTGGTCTAAACCACTTAGTAGCGATAATGATCCGGCTTGAACGGGCCTTCGCCGCCAACGCCGATATAAGCGGCCTGCTTTGGCGTCAGCTTGGTCAGCTTTACGCCCAGCTTTTCGAGGTGGAGTGCGGCCACCTTTTCATCGAGGTGCTTGGGCAGAACATAGACCTTGTTTTCGTACTGGCCGGGGTTGGTGAACAGTTCGATCTGCGCCAGCACCTGGTTGGTGAAGGAAGACGACATGACGAACGACGGGTGGCCCGTCGCGCAGCCCAAGTTCACCAGACGGCCCTTGGCAAGGATGAGGATCTGCTTGCCATCGGGGAATTCAACAAGGTCCGTGCCCGGCTTGATCTCATCCCACTTATAGTTGGAGAGCGCGGAAATCTGGATTTCGCTGTCAAAGTGGCCGATGTTGCAGACGATCGACATGGGGCGCATCGCCCGCATGTGGTCAGCTGTGATGACGTCTTCGTTTCCGGTCGCGGTCACAAAGATGTCCGCGCGGGTCACGGCTTCTTCCATCGTCACGACTTCATAGCCTTCCATCGCGGCCTGAAGCGCGCAGATGGGATCAACTTCGGTGACCATGACGCGGGCGCCGCCCTGACGTAGCGAGGCAGCCGAGCCCTTGCCGACATCGCCGAAGCCGGCAACGCAGGCAACCTTACCGGCGAGCATGACGTCGGTGGCGCGGCGGATGGCGTCGACCAGCGATTCCTTGCAACCATAGAGGTTGTCGAACTTCGACTTGGTGACGCTGTCATTCACGTTGATCGCCGGGAAAGGCAGCTTGCCGTCCTTGGCGATCTGATACAGGCGGTGGACGCCCGTGGTCGTTTCTTCCGACACGCCCTTAATGTGCGCGACCGACATGGTGAGGTAGCCCGGCTTGTCCTTGATGTAAGCCTTGAGCGCGCGCTGGAATTCGACTTCTTCCTCATTGCCCGGCTCACCCAGCGTGTCCCCGGCTTCGAGGCGAGCGCCCCAGAGCGCGAACATCGTGGCGTCGCCGCCATCGTCGAGGATCATGTTGGCGGTCTGACCATCACCCCAATCGAAGATGCGACCGACATAGTCCCAATAATCAGCGAGGCTTTCACCCTTGATGGCGAAAACGGGGATACCGGCGGCGGCGATGGCAGCCGCTGCATGATCCTGCGTCGAGTAAATGTTGCAGGTGGCCCAGCGGACTTCAGCGCCGAGATCAACCAGCGTTTCGATGAGCACCGCGGTCTGGATCGTCATGTGAAGCGAACCGGTGATGCGCGCGCCCTTGAGCGGCTTCGACGCGCCATATTCGGCACGCAGAGCCATAAGGCCCGGCATTTCGGTTTCAGCGATCGCGATTTCCTTGCGACCAAAATCGGCAAGGCTCAGATCAGCAACGACATAGTCATGGGCCACGGGGAATCTCCGGAATATATTGGAATTCGCTCGCCCCTAGCGTCAGAAAAAATGAAACGCAATCGGAATATAAAGATTTCTTTATATCACTTTGAGAGTCGGACGCTTCAAGACCCGCAAAGGCAAGCGGCGCGCGACCGGATGATCGCACACCGTTGCTTTGCCGCAGAACGATCTGCGCTTAGCGCGCCGCCGCCAACGTCGCTGGGCACATCCGCCCGACCGGTGGTCGAATGTCCGCCGCATCGGCCAATTGTTCGAGTTGCGCAGCACTGCGGCTGCCTGCGACCGCGGCGTTGGTGATGTCGCTCAGATCGCCGCAGTTCAGATCGGCGATACCGGCGCCATAGCGGTTGGCGATAGAGGTCACAAAGCCATCATAGGCGTTGAGCCCGCGACCGGCGCCCAGTTCTGCTGTAAATTGTGCCCTAAGAGTATCGTTGACCTTGGTCAGCACGGGGCGTCCTTCGCGGACAAATTGATTATAGCGCGCTAGAAAATCGCGCCCGCCATTCCGGCACCGCAAGGCCGAAACCATCAACATCGTCTCAAACTCACGTATCTTGGCCGCAGCCACCGCTTCCTTGCTCCAGCATGCCGCCTGAACCGGCGTTGCCAGTAAAGCGGCAACCACCGCCAACCCCAAAAAGCTTGAATGTCCCACCTTCATCTTGTCGTTCCCTTCGCACCAATGACGACAGGAAGGTCCCAGAACCGTGCTGTTGGGCTATTAACGAAACTGGTTAATGCCCGGGCTTTGCGATGAACGGATCGGCTGTATCCGAAACGGTGAAAATAGCGCGCGATGCTCTGGCGCGCTTACGCCTGTTATCGGCCCTTTTCAGGCGTTTCCGCTGGCGGGCGAGAGCAATCGCGGATCAATTCCATCTCCGTGGAAAGCGCGCGTCCAACGCTCCTCTGCCGACACATCAAAGACAAGATCGTCGTCGCCGTCGACAACATGCCAGCCATGATGATGCATTTCTTCATCCAACTGCCCTGCGCCCCATCCGGCATAGCCGAGCGCGACGAGCCAGCGCGAAGGGCCACGGCCCCCGGCAATTGCTTTCAGCACATCCATTGTGCCCGTCAGAGCAAAGCGATTGGAGGCTTGCACCGTTCCCTCGCCGCCCCAGTCCAAGCTGTGCAGGACAAACCCGCGTGACGGCTCCACCGGGCCACCATGATGGACGGGCGCGTCGATCACGGAACCAGGTTCGATGTCGAGCTGCGTCAACAGTTTGTGCAGACGAATGCCTTCCAGCACATGGCCGATGCCAAGGCCGATCGCGCCCTGCTCATCATGCGCACACATGGCAATGACGGCATGGTCAAAGCGCGGGTCGCCGATACCGGGCATGGCCAAAAGAAGGCGGCCGGTCAGGAATCGTGGGTCGGACATCAGCGCTGTGTATATGAAACGAGCGCGGGTGGGAAATTGACCTGTCCGACAGGCAGGAGCAAACCAAGGTCAAACATCGCGCCCGCGGCCTTCACGAGGACCTCTTCGTAAAAAGGCAAACAATTGTCCTACTTCACGTCGCTGGCTGCTTGCTGTTCCGGCCGCTGATCAGCGCGATCCGCTCCCTTACCATCTAGATTCATGGCCGCGAACGACCAGTTCAAAACGCCTTCTGTCACAGCGGTTGCATAGTCCGCGCGATCATTGCGATAGTCGATGTAATAGGCATGTTCCCAAACATCGATGTTGAGCAGCGGGATCACACCTGCATGGACGAGGGGTGTATCGGCATCGTGAAAAGACCGAATGACCAAGTTTTCCTCTTCAAGCAGGAGCCATACCCACCCATTTGAAAAATGTGCCTCCGCCTCATTGCACAAAGCGGACGCCAGCCCTGCAACCGAACCGAAGGCGCTGCCGATCAGACGTGCGAGTTCGCCCTCAGGCTCCGGTGCCGCTCCCGGCGGGCAGATCGAGTGCCAGTAGAAATTGTGGCTCCATACTTGCGCGGCATTGTTGAACAGGGCGCGCTGCTTCGATGCGGAGGCCGCGCGGATAACTTCCACCAAAGAAGCATCCTGTAAGCCCGGTTCATGAAGAAGAAGCGCCGACAAAGTTTCAACATATTTGCGGTGGTGTTTGCCGTAGTGATATTCAATCGTTTCCTGTGAAATCAAAGGGCCCAAAGCGTTTGCGGCATATGGCAGCGGCAAAAGATTGAAGGACACAGATTGCTCTCCTTAAGGGTTCAGTGACCAAACAATGCGGCGCCACTCCGGTTCCCCTGAAGTCCACACCTGCAATGGCGCTTGATACGAAAATGGCCCGCCATCCGGGGGCGGATGGCGGGCCTGAGGGGTTGGCGGGACTAACCCTGCCCACTCCAAATCCGGGCGACAGGCACCCGGGAGGGAGT
>CAJBSR010000082.1 GCA_903958285.1 uncultured Sphingomonadales bacterium | reverse complement strand
TGGAAAAGGAATCGCTAGCGGCCTTCTTCGTGGGCGTCTCTTCGGGCTTTCCTTATGCGATGATTGGCGCCACGCTGACCACGCGCTTGGCGCAGGATGGCATCGATAAAAAGACCGTCACGGCCTTCACGCTCGCCTTTCTCGTCTACAATCTCAAGGTGTTCTGGGCTTGGATCGTTGATGGCATTCGTCTGCCGTTGATTGGTCATTTGGGCCAGCGTGTGTCCTGGCTTCTGGTGTCCGGTCTTGCCGTGATGGCGGCTGTCGTCAATCTCGCTCTCGTTGATCCATCGGCAGATATTGGTGTGACCGTTCTGGCGGCCATTCTCGTCGGCGCAGCAGGCGCTACGTTCGATATCGTGATTGATGCTTACAGAATCGAGACGCTAAAGCCTTATCAGCTCGGCGTCGGTTCCGGCATGTCGCAATATGGCTGGCGGATCGGTTCTGCTGGGGCAGGGGCGTTGGCGCTGGTGCTGGCAGACCGGATTGGTTGGTCGGCGGCCTATATGGCGTGCGCGCTCTTTGCGCTTCCGGCGATGCTGACCGGACTCTTTATGGGTGAACCGAAGCGGCATGTCGTGACGAACGAAAAGCGCTCATTGAATGATGTGCTCTCTTCAATCATTGGCCCGTTCACGGAGTTTTTTCAAAGGTCGGGCGCTCTGCTCGTGCTGCTGTTCATTCTCGTCCACAAGATTGGTGATACTCTGGCAAACCTAACGTTTCGCCTGCTGTTTGATGACCTTGGTTACACCAATGATGAGATCGCAATTTGGGATGTGGGCGTCGGCTTCTGGGCATATTTGATCGGAATCTTCATTGGCGGCGTTGCCTTTACGAAGCTTGGCCTGAAACGCTCCGTCCTGATTGCGCTGGTGTTGATGGCATTCTCCAATTTGAGTTTCGCCGGATTGGCCGCGTCCGGCCACAGCAATCTTGCAATGGCCGGAGCCATTGGATTTGAAAACATGGCGAGTGGTTTCGGTGGAGTCGTCGTCGTTGCCTACTTCTCGGCTTTGTGTGACTTGCGCTTTACCGGCGCGCAATATGCGCTAATTTCCGCCGGTGCGAGCGTCGTCGGACGCTTCCTGACCGGCACCACGGCGGGCGGGTTGATAGAGTCACTCGGCTATGTGAACTTCTATCTGCTGACGACGGTTGCCGCACTGCCGGGCATCCTCATCTTCTGGATCATGATGCGAACAGGTCTGGTGGATGCGGCGATGGGAACGGCAGGCGAAAAGGCCTAATCCGGCAGCGGGCCGTTTTCCTTGAGGACGACGCCCGCCAGATAGAGCGAGCCGAGAATGGCGACCCGGCGCACGTCGCCTCGGGCGCCAAGTTGGCGCAGCGCGCTTTCGGCGTCAGGCGCGGTCGCATTCATCTCAACCCCAGCAGATCGTGCCATCGCAGCCAAATCTTCAGGCGCATGGCAATCATGCCCCGGCGTGGGGACAGCTGTCACGCTGCGGGTCACCGGTGCGATGATGCGGAGGAATTCCGCCGCATCCTTATTGGCGAGCATACCGATCACAACATCGAGCGCAGGACCGCGCAGAAAGGTTGCAGCAATGGCTTCGGCCGCATTGGGATTATGACCCCCGTCGAGCCAAAGCTGGGCTGGCTTTACGAGATCAACAAAGGGACCAGAAGTGAGCCGTTGCATACGCGCCGGCCACTGTGCTTTTTCCATCGCCACGGTAAAAGCGTGGTCACGCAGTGTAATTCGGTCCTGATGCCGCAGCATGGCGATCGCAAGGCCAGCGTTCGCGACTTGATGATCCCCCGCCATGTGCGGCAGCGGAAGCCGCAAGGGACCCTTGGCATCACGGTAAATGAGGGCGTCGCCCTTGAGTTGGCAATGCCAGTCGCGCCCTTGGACAAGCGCTGTGGTCCCGACGGATTCCGCGACATCTGCAATCCGACCAGCGACCGCCTCCGGATAGGCCATCGTCACCAGCGGCGCGTTTGCCTTGGCGATGCCCGCCTTTTCAAATCCGATGCGCTCCAGCGGCGGAAAGTCCGGGCCGTTGTCGGGATCTAGAAGGAAAGCCTCATGGTCGACGCCCAGCTGCGCAATCCCGCAGATCAATGGCTTTGGGATGATGTTGGTCGCATCCAACCGCCCACCAAGCCCGACTTCGATGATGGCGACATCCGCCTTTGTGCGGGAAAAGGCCAGGAACGCCGCCGCCGTCGTGGCTTCAAAGAAACTCGGGGCCATCTCATCAGCTTCGGCGGCATCCAGCACTTCAGCAAGAAGTGGCGCCAAGGCCTCATCTGTAATCAGATGGCCAGCAACCCTTATGCGTTCATTGAAGCGCACAAGATGTGGGCTGGTATAGGCGTGGACCCGGCGGCCTCCGGCTTCGAGCGCGGTGCGCAAGAAGGCGCAGGTCGAGCCTTTGCCGTTGGTGCCCGCAACATGAAAGACTGGCGGAAGGTCCAGATGCGGATTGTCGAGCAGGACCAACAGTCGCTCAATCCGCTCCAGCCCCAAAATGTCGCGACCGGGCGACAACTGGGCGAAACGGTCTAGCTGCGCCTGAACCGCAGGGTCATCGGAATGCGCGTGATCTGCCACGTAAGGTTAGGCCGCGGCCTTTTCCGGCATCAGATAGCTGATCAGACGGCCGAGAGTTTCCCTCAGATCCTTCCGCTCCACGACCATGTCGAGCATGCCGTGTTCGAGCAGATACTCGGCGCGCTGGAACCCTTCGGGCAGCTTTTCGCGGATCGTATCCTGAATAACGCGCTGCCCCGCAAAACCGATCAAGGCATTGGGTTCTGCCATCTGCACATCGCCGAGCATGGCATAGCTGGCCGTGACGCCGCCTGTCGTCGGGTCTGTCATGACCACGATATAGGGCAAGCCTGCTTCCCGCAGCTGCGCAATCGCCACGGTGCTGCGCGGCATCTGCATCAGCGAAAGGATGCCTTCCTGCATGCGCGCGCCACCGGCTGCGGTGAAGATGATATAGGGCACTTTGTCAGCCAGTGCTGCCTTGGCACCTGCTATGAAGGCCTCGCCCACGCCCACGCCCATGGAACCGCCCATGAAAGCAAAGTCCTGTACGCCAACAACAACGCCTTGGCCTTCGATGCGTCCCTTGGCGTTGAGGAGAGCATCATGCTCCCCCGTCGCGGTGCGGGCGGCCTTGATACGGTCGACATACTTCTTGGAATCGCGGAACTTCAGAGGGTCTTCAGGCGCACGTGGGCTCGGCAGTATCTTCCAACTGCCTTCATCGAGGATCTGATGAAAACGCGCATGCGGCCCAATGCGGCCATGATGGCCACAGACGGTGCAGACGGACAAATTCTCCTCATACTCTTTGATGAAGATCATCTGAGAGCAGGACGGGCACTTATTCCAAAGATTGCCCTCGGTTTCGCGCTTGGCGATGAAGGGCATCGCATTGCGGACGCGGGTCAGCCAGTTCATGCGGTTTTCTCCCGGGCGTGGTCCATCGCTGTGCGCAGCGACCGGACGAAATCGCGGACCTTGGCGGGCGCATTGGCGCCTTCGTCCGCGACAATATCAATGATGGCAGAGCCGACAACAACGCCATCGGCAACCTTGGCGATTTCGGCAGCCTGTTCGGGCGTGCGGACGCCGAAGCCGACCGCGACGGGAATGTTCGTGGCGGCCTTCAGGCGGGCGACTGCGTCTTCGATTGAAGCCAGTGCTGCCTGCTGCAATCCGGTGATCCCGGCGACCGAAACATAATAGAGAAAGCCCGAGGAGCCATCGAGAACTGCCGGAAGCCGCGCCGCATCTGTCGTCGGCGTGGCAAGGCGGATGAGTGAGATGCCTTCGGCCCGCAGGGCAGGGCCAAGCTCGGGGTCTTCTTCCGGCGGAATGTCGACGCAGATGACGCCGTCTACACCGGCCTTGGTGCATTCTGCTGCAAACCAGTCGGCGCCGCGGATCGTCATTGGATTGGCATAGCCCATCAGAACAAGCGGCACATTGGGATGGCGGGCGCGAAAGCCGGTGGCCATGGCGAAGATGTCTGCCGTCTTGGTGCCTGCGCCAAGGCTGCGGAGGTTGGCCCGCTGGATGGCGGGGCCATCCGCCATCGGGTCAGTGAAGGGCATGCCGAGCTCAACCACGTCCGCACCGCCTTCAACGAGGGCATCGAGGATGGCGGGTGTTGCATCTGGCGTCGGATCGCCGCCCGTTACGAAACACACGAGGGCGGATCGGCCCGACTGGAAAGCAGAAGCGAAGCGCGACATTAAAGCGACACCCCAAGGTGCTCCGCAACGGAGAAAATGTCTTTATCACCGCGACCACACAGATTGACGAGGATGATCTGATCCTTGTCCATAGTGGGTGCGAGCTTGCGGACAGCCGCGATGGCGTGGGCGGGTTCCAGAGCAGGGATGATGCCTTCGGTGCGGCAGAGCAGTTGGAAGCCTTCCAGCGCTTCGGTATCGGTGACCGAGGTGTAATCAACGCGGCCGATTTCCTTCAGCCAGCTATGTTCTGGTCCGATGCCCGGATAATCGAGGCCGGCAGAGATGGAATGGCCTTCGATGATCTGGCCGTCTTCATCCTGCAGCAAATAGGTTTTGTTCCCGTGCAGAATGCCGGGGCGACCGCCTGCCAGTGAGGCGGCGTGTTCCTTATCCAACCCATGGCCCGCCGCTTCGACGCCGAGCATCTTGACCGAGGGATCGTCTAGGAAGGGGTGGAACAAGCCGATCGAATTGCTGCCGCCACCAATGGACGCGACGAGAACGTCTGGCAGGCGACCGACACGCGACAGCATCTGGGCACGAGCTTCTTTGCCGATAACACTCTGAAAATCGCGGACAAGTTCGGGGTAGGGGTGCGGACCGGCA
>CAJBSR010000081.1 GCA_903958285.1 uncultured Sphingomonadales bacterium | reverse complement strand
GGCACTCGGGCCGATTGCTCTGCTCGTGCGCTATGGCGTGCTGGCGCCCCTGTCGCTCCTCTCGTCGGCGCTGCGTCGCACGGTGGTGGAGCGCTATTCGAGCCTGTCGATCAATCCCGACTATCGCAGGCGGATGCCCGAAGGTGATTTCCGCCGGATGTGGATCGTGCAGGAAACCGCCGCGAGCCTATGGGCGATCACGCTCCTTACGCTGCTCGCCACCGGCATCGTTCCGCTGCGCGCATTCCTCATTGTGCTCGCCATTCATGCAGGGGTGGTCGTCATCAACCAGTTCCGTACGCTGGTTGCCCATCTGTGGGAAAATGACGGAGACGTGATGACCGTGACCGGCCAATATCTCGACAGCGTCAACGTGCCACCGCCTGCCTTCCTGCCTGCCCTCTGGGCGCCGGTGGGTCTGCGCTACCATGCGTTACATCATCTCTTGCCGGGTCTGCCCTATCATTCACTGGGCGAAGCGCACCGTCGTCTGGTTGCCGCTTTGCCAGCCACCTCCCGCTATCATGCAGCAAGCTATGGCGGGCTTCCCGGGCTGTTGTCGACCCTGGTGAAAAGCACCTTTCAGCGCGGGCGGTAAGGCTCCACTACTCCTCGGTCTTCACCAGCACATATTCGCCGATCAGCAGGAACAGGAAGAACGGCCCCCAAGCCGCCAGCAGCGGCGGGTAGACGCCCAAGTCTCCCATCGCGAGGCCAAAATTGTCCGCGACGAAATAAGCAAAGCCCAGCGCCATGCCGATGACGGCGCGGACGAACAACTTGCCTGACCGGGCAACACCAAAGGCCGCGACGGCGGCCAGCAAAGGCATTAGCACCGTCGACAAGGGGCCGGAAATCTTGTGCCAGAGCGATGCCTTGAGCGAACGTGTTGGCCTCCCTGCCGCCTCCAGATCGTCGATGGCGCTCCAAAGCTGGAGGAAAGACAGACCATCAGGATCGACACTGGCCAGCGTAAACTGGTCCGGACGGACGCCCGGGGCTGTGGTCATCTGGCCGAGATCGTCCCGCACGCCGCGCGCCACATCAAAACGGCTCGCCCCGTCGAGCTGCCAGCCACTCGCCAGCGGACGCGCCGTCTTCGCCTTGATGATGGCACTCAATTCCCCATCGGTGCGGTCATAGATGGTGACATCCGCCAGACGCGTATCCATGCCGCGCCCCTCAACACTGCCGGCATTGATCAGGTTCGTGCCATCACGCACCCAGATGTCAGATTGCACCCGGCTGTCCATCGGGATCGCTGCATACTCAACCTTTTGCCAGCGGTTCAGCGTGGCCGTGGCCCGCGTCACAATCCGCTCGTTAAACGCGAACGCGATGGCGGCGACCCCGATACTTGCCAGGATCAATGGGGCAAGCACCTGATGCGCGGAGAGCCCCGACGCCTTCATCGACACCACTTCGCTGTTCTGGTTCAGGGTCACCATCGTGATGAGCGTGCCCAAGAGAACCGAAAAGGGCAGGAACCGCTGGATGATCTGCGGCATCCGCAAAGAGATATAGCGCCAAATGTCCCCATTATCATTTCCGGGGACGGCCAGAATCTTGTCGGATTCTCCCAGCAGATCAAGCGCCTGCAAGACAAGGACAAGAGCCGCCAGTACGGCGACGCTCCGCAAAAGGAACAACCGCCCCATGTAAATGGACATCGTCCGCGATGGGAAAAACTGCGCGCTCATAAAGTCGGCGTCACTTTCGGCTGCTTGCGGGTGAAGAGAGTGCGGATCGATTTTCCAAGGACCGCAAAGCCCTTCTCCAACGCCCCAATAGGCTGGCCACCAATCTTATAAGCGAGCGTCCAATACATCCAGAAAATGAGGGCGGCGAACAGGGCAAACGGTGTCCACAGGGCAAATAAGGGATCAACAAGGTTCAAAGCGCCCATGCCTTCGGCCCATTCGTTGATCTTATGATAGGTGACCACCATGACGATCGAGAGGAACACCCCAAGCGCCGAAGAGGAGCGTTTGGGCGGCACGGCAAGAGCAACGGCGAGCAGGGGCAAAAGCAGCATCATGGCCACTTCCACCAGCCGGAAATGGAAATTGGCGCGACTTTGATATCGCAGTTCAAGCGGCGTGTTCTTGTCCTGGCTGACACGGACAAGCTCAGGAATTGTCAGTTCCCCATCCTTGTCACCGCGCCCGCGGAAGGCCTCAATCTTTGGCAGGTCAATCGGCAGATCATGCGCGGTAAAGGTGAGCACGCGGGGCTGCTTATAATTTGGCGCATCATGGACCAGCACCCCATTTTTCAGCCGCAGGATGATCACATCGGGGTCATCCGTCGCCATGAACGTCCCGCGCTCCGCCGTGACTGACAGCGAGGTATTGTTCTTTGAAACCGCGCGCACGAAAATGCCGTAGAGATCCTGTCCGCCATTTTCCGAACGCTCGATCCGCATGGTCATCCGCTTGCCGAAGCGCGCAAACTCTCCAACCTTAATGGAGGCCCCTAGCGCGCCGGAGCGCAGCTCAAACCGGAGCCCTTCATAAGCATAGCGGGAATAAGGCTGAACGAAGCCAACAATGGCAAGGTTCACGAGCGCGAGAAAAATGGCAAACATGAAAGGCACGCGCAGCAGCCGTCCATAACTCATCCCTACAGCGCGGAAGACATCAAGCTCCGACGTCGTGGCAAGCTTGCGGAACGCGAGCAGGATGCCGAGCATCAATCCAATCGGAATGCCAAGCGACAGATATTCGGGCAGCAAATTGGCGAGCATCCGCCAGACGACGCTGACGGGGCCGCCTTCCTGCGCCACAAAATCAAAAAGGCGCAGCATTTTATCGAGCACAAGCAGCATCGCCGCGATGATCAGCGTCGAAAACAGCGGCAAAGCGATCAATCGCGCGATGTATCGGTCAGTGGAGGTCAACATCGTGTTTCTGAATTCAGTCGAGTCCTGACCATGATTTGGCCGCAAATGGAGTCCAGATGGATCGTGCCAACGTGGATTAGGTGAGTCTGGGCGTGAGTGCAAACGGCCGGATGCATTTTTCAAGGGTGTCAGAATGATGGCAAAGTTGCGTAATGGATTGTTGGTGCTGGCAACGGCGGCTTTGGGCCTTCCCGGATTGGGCGCGGCCCAGGCCCTGGGTCCTAACCCATCGCTGTGTTCCGGTGGCCGCGAGCCGTCGATCCTCGTCCGTGTGGCAGGGCTCAAAAGCCGCGAGGGGACCGTGCGTGTCCGCACCTTCACCGGCGACCCCGATACCTATTTCAACAAGAAGTTCGCCCATAAGCGCTTCGAATATGACGTGCCGGCATCCGGCCCGATTGAGATTTGCGTGCCCGTGGGCGCGGCTGGCACCTATGCCGTCGATGTCCGCCACGATATCAACAAGAATGGCGATACAGACCGGTCTGACGGCATCGGCGCATCGGGCAACCCGAAGATCTCGCTGATGTCGATCCTGTTCGGACGCAAGCCACCGGCCAGCCAAGTGCAGGTTTCGGTCGCCAATGGAACAACTATTGTGCCCATCACGGTGCGGTACCTCTAAGCGATGGCGCTTGTTGCCCTTCTTTCGAACCCGAATTCGACGGGCAACCGCGCCATCCTGCCGCGCATCCGTTCCTTTTGCGCGCAGCACCCCGAAGTCTTCCATTATGAGGTTGAGGATGCGAGCCAGATTGGCGCTGCCCTCACCTCCATTGCGCAGGTCAAGCCGCGTATCCTGATCGTGAATGGCGGTGATGGCACGGTTCAGGCGGCGCTGACCGAACTCCACCATGGCGGACATTTCGGCGCGTCACCGCCGCCGGTCGCCGTCCTCCCCAATGGCAAGACGAACCTGATCGCGCTTGATCTGGGGGCTGATGGGGACCCTGTCGGAATGTTGGAGCGGATCGTCGAAGCCGCGCGCCACGACTTGCATGACCATGTGGTCCAGCGGGAACTGATCTCGCTGACAGAAGGCGAACATAGCAACCGGCCCGTCCTTGGCATGTTTCTGGGCGGCGCAGGCCTTGCTGACACCATTCTGTATTGCCGTGAGAAGCTCTATCCGCTCGGCCTACCCAACGGGCTGTGCCATGTGATTGCGGGCTTTGCCGCTGTCTTCGCTATGATTTCCGGCCTGCACGGGCGCCTGTTGCCGCCCGCGCCAAACCCTGTCTCCGTCTCGCTCATCCGCGATGGAGAGGCAACACGCCGCTTCTCCTTCCTGATCGTCACGACTTTGGAAAAATTGCTGCTCAACGGCCGGACAGGCGCACCCGGTGCAATGGGATTAAAGCTGTTGGCCATTGAGCAATCGGCCCCGGCACTCATCCGCGCCCTTTGGGCTGCAATCGCCGGTCGGCTCGGGCGGGAACCTGTGCGCGGCGTGCATGTGCAGCAAGGCGATATCATCCGCATCGAAAGCTGCGGCACCAACGTCATTCTAGACGGTGAGACATTCAGCGCCATTGAAGGGCGGCCCATTGTACTTCGCTCCACGCCGCCCATTCCCTTCCTCAAGCTGGCGGTGTGACGACGCTGCGCGCGCTGGTTGAAGAAGAACTAGCGCACCCTGTCCTTCCCCAAGTCACAGAGATGGCAGCCGCCATCGCAGCCCTTTACGGTGATGCCGCACGGGCCGTGCTGTTTTACGGATCCTGCCTGCGCGAAGCGCGGCTTGATGGGCTGATGCTCGATTTCTACCTCATAGTGTCGGACTATCCATCGGCTTACGAAAAGCACTGGCTTGCCACCGCCAACCGGCTGATCCCACCCAATGTCTTTCCCTTCGCCAAAGACGGTCTTGCGGCCAAATATGCCGTGCTGAGCGAAGCGGACTTTACCGCGCTCAACAGCCCGAACGCCGCCACCGTTTCCGTCTGGGCGCGCTTTGCCCAGCCGTCCCGCCTTGTCTGGTCGAAAGATGCCACCGCGCGCGACCGGGCCGTCGACGCTGTCGCCACGGCCGCGCCGACTTTGTTTGATCTCGCCCGGCCTGTAGCGGCGTCGCATGATCCGATGATCGTCTGGCAAGAAGGCTTTGCGCGGACCTATCAGTGCGAATTGCGCGCGGAAAAGACGACGCGGTCCGGCTCTATCGTTGAGGCAGACCCTGCGCGTTACGTGCGCTTTGGTGCCGCCATTCCGCTTAGCACGACGATGACCCGCCCGGCGGCCGAACACATCTGGCAAAAGCTGCGCAGTCGAGGAAAGCGGGCAAGTGTCCTGCGGCTCGCCAAGGCAAGCCTTACCTTTTCAGGCGGGATTGATTACCTTGCCTGGAAGATCAACCGCCATGCCGGCACGCAG
>CAJBSR010000080.1 GCA_903958285.1 uncultured Sphingomonadales bacterium | reverse complement strand
TGCGTCTGGCGCGTGTTCGCCATTTCGATCAGCGGCAGCGCATAAATCCACGCTTCGCGCGCTGCGCCTTTCAGATCGCCCCGCGCGGCAAGGGCACGTGCTGCGGGCAGCATGGCAATCGCTCCTGTTACAGCCAGAAATGCGCGGCGATCCATTTGTTCAGCTACCTCTTTGGCTGGGTCATGGCCTGATAGACCAGTCGCTGCGACAAACCTGGCAGATCGGTCATCCCGGCTGAACCGCCCAAGCGCTGGATCATGCCGATGAAGCAGAGGTCGTTTTCCGGATCGATCCAGAACCAGGTTCCAGCTGCACCGCCCCAGCTGAGCGTGCCTTTTCCGACCGGCACGCGCGCAGATTTCGGATCCTTGATCACCATGAAGTCGAGGCCGAAACCTACTCCGTTGCCAAACGAGAATGCGGTCGTTCCCATATTGCCGACGAGACTGTTATCGGGCTGGATCCCAACCGGAATGACGTCCTGTCCCATCAGAGCGATGGTCTTGGGTTTTAGCAATCGAACCCCGTCCAGCTTCCCGCCATTGAGGATCATCTGGCAAAACCGGCCATAATCGCTGGCGGTCGAGACCAGCCCGCCACCGCCGGACTGCTGGCGGTTGGGGTCGGTGAAGTTGAAGTTCGGGGCAAAATTGTCCGGTAAATGAACGATCTTGCCGGTCCTGGGATCAAGACCGTAGAGGTCGGCAAAGCGGCCAACCTTGTCAGCTGGAACATGAAAGGCCGTATCTTTCATCCCCAACGGGAACAGCACGCGGCGCTGGAGATAGGCGCCATAATTTTCGCCTGTGATTACTTCGACGATCCGCGCCTGCAGATCGACGGCTATGCTGTAATCCCAGCCTTCGCCGGGCTGAAACTTGAGAGGTATGTCGGCGACTTTGCCTGCAACTTCGGCAAGATTCTTCGATCCATTGACCGCGCGGGCACGGAACATGTCATCGACCGGATTGCGGCCGAGCAGGCCATAGCCGAAACCAGCCGTGTGGCTCATCAGTTCGCGCATGGTCGGCGGGCGTTTGGCCGGTACGGTGATCGGCTGGCCGGAGGCATCGACACCAGAAATGACCCTGAGGTTGGCCATTTCGGGCAGGAACTTGGTGATGGGATCTTCGAGCTTCCACTTGCCCTGTTCATAGAGCATCATCATGGCCACGCCGGTAATCGGCTTGGTCATCGAGAAGATCCGGAAGATCGTCTGGTTATCCTGAGCCACGCCGCGCGCTGGAACGGCCTGTCCGAACGAATTGAAGGCTACCACCTTGCCGTGCCTTACCAACATGTAGGTGAGGCCCGGCACGTCGCCCTTGGCAACAACGCCCGAGAGGGCCGTGTCTAGCTCCTGCAGCCGAGCGGCATCGAAGCCGGCGACCGCGGTTCGCACGTGCGCGGCCTGTTTTGCGCTGTCCGCGGCGACGGGCACCGCAGGCGCCAGCATCGCGCCCGCTGCCGCGAGTGCAATCGAGCTCCGTACCATTGGTCTCATTTCGCCCACGCCTCAGAAATGGAATCGCAGGGTCACGCCGTAGGTACGCGGGTCGCCGAGTTGGGCGGTCAGCAGGCCAGTGTTGCCGACCCCTGAAGCAATGTCCGAGAAGTATTGCTTGTCGAACAGGTTCTTCGCCCAAACTGACAGATCCATTCGCCGGTTGAGCGCCCGCACTCCAATTCGGGCGTTGGCCAGGTGCAGCGGTTCAAGCTGAGTTGCCGCAGAAACCCCGCCGTTGTTCACGGTTGAGCGGTAGCTGTAGTCAAAACCGAGATAGGCCTCCGACGGCGCGGCGAAAATTGTGACCGGCTGCTTGATTTCTCCGCCGAACGAAGCGCTCCACTTGGGTATCCCCGAGATCGGATAGCCAGAGAGGTCGCAGGTGTTCTGATTGCTCAGTTCGAGCGGGCAGGCGCTGGCAGGAAAGTCGATGGCCTTTGCATCTGTGTAAGCCAGGGCACCATAGACTGAGACATTGTCCGCAAGCCGGGCTTGCATGTCTATCTCAACCCCCTTCGAGCGAACCTTGGGGACATTCGAGTGATACACGACTGCAAGGCGAGCCGGATCGGCCACCGTTGCCTGGTAGTTCC
>CAJBSR010000079.1 GCA_903958285.1 uncultured Sphingomonadales bacterium | reverse complement strand
CACTCTATTCGCAGTCCCAAACCCTAGATCCGCGAATCCCGTAAACTGGGCAAAACCATAGAGGCCGCCAAATGGCCTACACTGTTCAGCTACATTAAGAGTTTTTAAGGCGTGCCCTTTGCGCGAAACTGGGCAGCAAAAGGCCCGCCCGGCAATGCCGGACGGGCCCTTTTTCTCACACGGCTGCGCTTAGAAACTGCGGCCCAAGAAGTTTGCCCCAATGTTCGGGTTCATAAAGCTAGTGGTCGAGAACGACGTAATCGGAGACGCCGAAACCGGAATCATCGGCTGCGAGACAACCGGGGTTACCACGATGGATGTCCCGGGTCTGTTCGACTTCGCGGCCTTTGCTGCTGCCTTTGCCGCATCAGCCGCGGCCTTTGCTTGGGCCTTTGCAGCGGCGGCGGCGGCCGCAGCGGCTGCCTTTTGCTGCTTGGCCGTCAATACCGGCGCTACAAACGCTGGGGCTGTAACCGTCGGCGTCACCGCCGGTGCAGATACCACTGGGGCAGCTGCAACGACAGCAGTCGGCGGCGCCACAATAGGCGTCAGCGTGCTGGCAAGCGAAGAGGGCTGCAACGAAGCAAAATCCGCGACGCGCGTCGTGGGCGACGTCGTAGTGCCGTTGCCCACAAAGGACGTTGTCGTGACGGGCTGGACCGGTGAAATGGCCGATGGCGTTTGCAAGGTCGGGGCTGGTGCCTTGGTTACAGGACTGATGGCCCCACCCGCTGATTGATAGCCAACGCCCGGGACAATCAGGCTGTCCGCCGTCGCGTTCACGCCAAGGTTGATACCGCTGATTTTGCTCGCAAAAGTCTTCTGTTCCTTGAGGAATACGTTACCCGTCTGAGTCATTCCAGTCGTGCCTGTCTGGATAAGCTGATCTGACAAATTGTTGATCAGCTTAACGCCCGTGACATTGTCGATCCGGATGTAGAAGACCTTGTCGTCACCGGTCGGCGATATCGACGTATTGCCTTCCAAGACAACGTCTTTGCCCCCACGAACAGCAATGCCGTTCCAATAGTTTCCAGCGTCGAGCAAAAGGTTGTTCTTGATTGTCAGGCGTTCATAAGGAAGGCCACCGATTTCGTCTTGGATGAAGATACCTTGGCTGCCGGCACCCGTCCCGGGCATGATCACATTGTTTGAGATCATAATGTCAGTCGACGCTTGCCGAGTGCCATTGGTCCAGAACTGAATCGCGTCGGGATGATCAATGGCCGACGAACGGAAGTCGCGGAAATCATTGCCGTCAATGAGCACATTCTTGACAGCCGTGAATTCCACACCGTCAATGCGGAGGTCATGGAACTTGTTGCTTTGAACCGTGACACCGGTTGTCGTCATCGTACACATGCCAACGGCGAGATGAGAAAATTTGCTATTCGACACAGACACAGAGGCGCTGTCGCGCACAAAAAGACCACGGCCGAGAAACTTGTTATCCGCACCCGTCGAGAAGAAGCTTACCCCGTTGAACGAGACGTTTTTTGATTCCTGCACCAGCGCCATGTTGGTGTAATCCTGATCCACGCCGACGACCATCTGGCGGCCGACCTTCAGGTCCTGAAAAACAACTCCCTCACTACGGATGGTGCGAACATACCCGATGACCGCGGGGTTGGTTGCAGACTCGGACTTGAACGTGATCGCCGAAGCTGACTTTTTATCGTCGACCCACAGTTGTTTGTAATTGCCCGCGGCGAGAACAACAGTATCGCCAGCTTTGGCGGCTTTCACCGCTGCATCTAGCTGCGTCTGATTGGTGACCCGAATGGTGGCCATTGGTATTCCCCTAAAAGCATTAGCGGGAGACGGCCCTGCGACAGTCGCAAGACATGCACCCGACATGAGCCCTGTTATGGCGAATAGACGTAAAACCGTGGTCACCTGTGCAGGTTAACGGTGACTTCACGGAGATAAAAGTTAATAGCACTCCTGTTAACCTTTGGGACCCTCGGATCGCCTTGCATTGGCCACGTTGCGGCCCACTTGCCGGTTTGACAGCATGACGTCACCCGGCCCGCCGCCAAAAACGTGATGACGTCAGCAGCGTTACATCGGACCTATATCCGTCCACCGTGGCGCTTTGCTTTGGGAACGCAATTTGCAATAGCGTTCCGATAATCGGAAGGGATCAGTTCACATGGGCGCATTTCTCGAAGTCGAACGCAAAGGACGCATCGCCATCCTGCGCATGAACAAGCCGGAGTCGATGAACGCCATCGGCACGCATGAGGATTGCGAGGATATCTGCAACACGCTCCAGACACTCAACGACGATAAGAGCGTCAGCTGCATCATCCTGACCGGAAATGGCAAGGCCTTCAGCGCGGGCGGCAATCTAAAGTCAATGCAGCAGCGCCAGGGCATTGGCGTCCTCGACCAACCGGATTCAACGCGCTCTAACTATCGTCGCGGCGTGCAGCGGGTGTCCCGCGCGCTGCTCGACATCGAAATCCCGGCCATCGCTGCTGTCAACGGACATGCGGTTGGGCTTGGCTGCGACCTCGCTTGCCTTTGCGACATCCGCATCGCTGCGAAGAGCGCGCTGTTCGCCTGTAGCTTCATCAAGGTTGGCATTGTCCCCGGTGATGGTGGCGCCTGGGCGCTGCAGCAGGTGATCGGGTACGCAAAGGCCGCCGAGCTGTTTCTAACGGGCGACCGCTTCGATGCCGAGACAGCAAAGGAGATTGGGCTGGTTAGCCGCGTGGTCGACGATGAAGCGCTGCTGGATGAAGCCATGGCCATTGCCGAGCGGATCGTCTGCAACCCGCCGCGCGCGCTGCGCCTGACGAAGCGTTTGCTCCGCGAAGCCCAGCACAGCCGCATGTCCGATATCCTTGAACTCTCGGCGGCGTATCAGGCGATCATCCATGAAACGGCCGACAACCGGGAAGCGATCAACGCTTTTGTCGAAAAGCGCCCACCGGTCTTCACGGGCGACTAGCGGGCGAGGATGCGCGCAATCGGCTTTGAAAGGCCCCAAAGCCCGCCCATCATCGCGGCACCCACCACGCCGTCCAGCGCATAGTGCCATCCCAGATGCACAGACGCGACCCAGATCGTGAGCGCATAGACCGTGAAGATACCGCCGAGCAGGCGGCTGCGGCGGAACCCGGCAATGGCAAACAGGGTCGCCATGGCGACGTGCATGGAGGGCATCGCGGAAATGCCGCTTGCAAAATCAAGGTTGGTCCCCGCCTGCGTCGCTTCCAGCATGTCCTGAAAATAGAGCGCGCGGATGCTCAGGCCAAAGGCCTGCGCCT
>CAJBSR010000078.1 GCA_903958285.1 uncultured Sphingomonadales bacterium | reverse complement strand
GTCGATAAGAATGAACCGCAGAATCTCGCCGATGCCGCCGCTGAAATGGGGTTGAAGCATATCGTTATCACCTCGGTGGAGCGTGACGATCTTCCTGATGGCGGCGCATCGCAATTCGTGAAGGTCATTGAGGCGCTCCGCCGGACGACGCCGGAGACGACCATCGAAATTCTCACGCCGGATTTCCGTAACAAGATGCGGGCGGCGGTCGAATCCATCGTGGCGGCCCGGCCCGATGTCTACAACCATAACCTTGAAACGGTTCCCCGGCTTTATCCGACCATTCGGCCAGGTGCGCGTTATTATGCGTCGTTGCGTTTGCTGGAGACGGTCAAGCAGCATGATCCTTCCATCTTCACAAAGTCAGGCATCATGGTCGGGCTGGGGGAAGAGCGGCTGGAGGTTCATCAGGTGATGGACGATATGCGTTCTGCCGACATCGATTTCCTGACGATTGGCCAATATCTGCAACCCACGCCGAAGCACGCGACGGTGATGGAATATGTGACGCCCAAAACGTTTGAGGCTTATGCCGCCATCGCGCGGGCGAAGGGCTTCCTCCTGGTCGCCTCATCGCCGTTGACACGGTCCAGCTACCATGCCGACCGCGACTTCTCGTTGATGCGTGATGCACGGGCTGCGCAATTGGCCAATGCCAAAGCATAGCGAAACGCGGACGCTTCCCTGGAGCGCAGAGCAGATGTTCACGCTGGTGGCCGATGTCGGCCGCTACAATGAATTTCTGCCTTGGGTCAGTGGTGTACGGATAAAATCTAATACAGATTCTGAAATGATCGCAGACCTTTTGGTCGGGTTTAAAGCGCTGAGAGAGACGTTCACGTCCCGCGTTCGCAAGGTTCGACCGTCGTCGATTACGGTCGATTACCTCGATGGGCCGATGAAATATCTGCACAATGAATGGACGTTCCGCGACCTCCCTGAAGGCGGGTGTGCGGTCGACTTCATGGTCGACTTCCAGTTCAAATCCAAGATTTTCGAAGCGCTTGCGGGTCAGGTGTTCGAACGCGCTTTGCACAAAATGACCGACGCGTTCGAAACGCGGGCGGACGTTCTTTACAGTTCGGCGCCCGGCAGCAGCAGTTCGAGAGCAACGAGTGCGGCCTGAACGCGGATTGGTCCTCGGCCAAGGTTCCCGAAATACTTGATGTCTGCAATGATGTCGTCTGGATCAGACCCACGGCGTGCGCGGGCAAAAACAACCGTGCCGACTGGCTTCTTTTCTGTGCCGCCATCAGGGCCTGCAATGCCGGTGATGGAGACGGACACATCTGCGGTTGAATGATCGAGCGTACCCTGCGCCATCGCCCAAGCCGTCGCAATCGAAACGGCACCGAAAGTCTCAAGGATATTCGAATCAACACCAAGCGCGCTTAGCTTGGCTTCGTTTGAGTAGGTGATGAAGCCAACTTCGAAGACATCTGAGGACCCAGCGATGGAGGTGAGGGCTGCGGACACAAGGCCGCCTGTGCAACTCTCAGCGACCGCCACGCGCCGCCCTTTTGCGCGGTTTTCGTCAATAACGCGACGGGCCGCTTCGACCAATTCTACCGGGAGTGCATCGTCCATTTGAAACTACTTTGTTGTGACGGGCTTACCGGTTCCGCCTGCCGGGGGGCAGATGGAAAACGGGGCTTTCGTCTTTGCGACGGCGGCCTGTGCCGGAGGTCGGGATGAGAGTTCAAGGACAATTCCAACCAACTGCGACATATTTTCGGCTGGAAGTGGGGCCAAAACCTGCACGATGCGGTTGATATTCCCGCATTGCGTCGTCTTGACGTCTTTGACGATTGCGGTCGAAATGCCCGCAGTGAGAATGCCCTTCAAGACATCATCCGGCAGGCTGTTCAAAAAGGTGGCGTCGGCGTCCATAAATTTGCGCACAGCGAGTTTGGCTGAGGGCCAGCTTGTATCGGCGACCACGCGATACCTGCCCGCCAAATCTGTGCCCGACCGGCTGAGATAGCTGTCCGGCCCCAGCGATGGCGCACATTTGGTGCTGATGGAAGTGATGACGTCTGGGAGCGCAAAGGACACAAGCCCCTGCGCTTCCTTGGGCGTCAAGCACTGCTTGGCCGTCTGGGCCGTGGCCATGGTAGGCAGCGCGACCGATAGGACGCCGGCGGCAATGCATTGGATCAGTCTTGAAGCCATGTTCACTCCTCCTCAGGCAATCGGATGGTGGCGGCGGCTTGAGCCGCTATACCTTCTCCGCGACCTGTAAAACCCAATCGTTCGGTTGTCGTCGCCTTGATGCTGACTTTCTTGATGGGGACGGCAAGCATCCTCGCGACGGCTGAGCGCATAGCATCCCTGTGCGGCCCGATTTTGGGCGCTTCGCAGATGATAGTGACGTCCACATGATCAATCACCCCGCCTGCCTGTCTGATAAGGGTCGCGGCGTGTTCGACAAAGCGATGGGACGCCGCCCCACGCCACTGCGGGTCGCTGGGCGGAAAATGCGTACCAATATCTCCGTCAGCCAACGCGCCCAGCAGTGCGTCGGTCAGGGCATGAAGGGCAACGTCGGCGTCACTATGCCCCGCAAGTCCCTTTTCATGGTCAATCTTTAAGCCGCAGAGCCAGAGATCTTCGCCCGCTGCCAGCCGGTGCACGTCATAACCCAAACCGGTCCGGCTGATGAAGCGCTGGTTCCATTTGCGTTCAGCCTCTGCAAAGTCGGCGGGCTGAGTGATTTTCTCCAGCATGGCATGACCCTCCACGACAGCAACTTGATATCCGGCAGCCCGCGCCATTTGGGCGTCATCAGTGGCGGCGGTTCCCGTCCATCGGTTATGCGCATCACGGATGGCGTGAGCCCGAAAGGCCTGAGGTGTCTGAACACGGATGAGACCGTTGCGATCCACGACATCGCCAAGCTCTTCCCCTGCTTTTGCCAAGGTATCGACTACGGATAGGGCAGGGATGGCGCCGTCGGCCGTGTCGAGCGCCGCAATCAGCCGGTCAACAACGGAAGATGGCAAAAAGGGGCGAGCGGCATCATGGATGAGGACAATCCGGGCGTCGCCAATGGCTGCCATGCCGGCCGCGACAGACTGCTGACGTTCTGCGCCGCCAATGACGATTGCATCAACCAGAATGTCGCCAAGTGCGTGGGCAGCCAGCTCTTTCTGGCCTTCGGCCACCACAACAACGGTCCGTTCAATGCGCGGATGCCGCGCTAGCGCGGTGACAGCGTGCGCCAACAGGGTTTTTCCGCCGACCGTGACGAACTGCTTCGGCAGGCTGGCGCCTGCGCGCTCACCCTTTCCGGCGGCGACAATGATGGCAGCAATTGTCATGGCGCTGGGCTTAGACACTCAAGACTGTTGCGCCGCAACACAAAAATGCGTAGAGCTTTTGCTGAAAATTTAGGCAAATCCATGCAGCAGTTGAACCCTATCTCTGTCGGCGGTGTCCGCATCGACGTTCCTGTCATTCTCGCGCCGATGACGGGCGTGACGGACATGCCGTTCCGCAAGGTCGTGCGGCAATATGGCTGCGGCCTCAATGTCACAGAAATGATCGCCAGTCAGGCCATGATCCGGGAAACGCGGCAAAGCCTGCAAAAGGCGGCGTGGGACCCAATTGAAGAACCTGTGTCGATGCAGCTCGCCGGCTGCACGCCCAAGGAAATGGCTGAGGCTGCCAAGCTCAATGAGGAGCGTGGCGCCGCCATTATTGACATAAACATGGGCTGCCCGGTCAAGAAGGTCGTGAATGGCGACGCAGGCTCCGCGCTGATGAAGGATCTGCCGCTGGCTGCCAGCCTGATTGAGGCGACGGTCAAGGCCGTGAAGGTTCCTGTTACCGTCAAGATGCGTATGGGTTGGGATGAAACACGTCTCAACGCGCCTGAGCTTGCAAAAATCGCTGAAGACCTTGGTGCGCAGATGATTACCGTCCACGGACGGACCCGCAACCAGATGTATAAGGGGTCTGCAGACTGGGCCTTTGTTCGGCGCGTGAAGGACGCCGTAAAGGTGCCAGTTATCGTCAATGGGGACATCTGTTCAATTGACGACGCGAAAACGGCGCTGGAACTGTCCGGTGCCGATGGCGTGATGATCGGGCGCGGTGCCTATGGGCGGCCTTGGTTGATCTCCCAAGTCATGGCAGCTTTGACTGGCAGTAACGCGATCACCGATCCGACGATTGAAGAACAATATCATCTCATCGTCCGGCACTACGAAGACATGCTGGCGCACTATGGAGAGATGACCGGGGTGAACATGGCGCGCAAGCATATTGGTTGGTATACCAAAGGCTTGCATGGCTCTGCTGACTTCCGAAACGCCGTCAATCAGATCAATGATCCCCGCACGGTGCTGGCCATGCTCGAACGTTTTTATGAACCATGGCTCAGCCGCGCGGCCGCCTAAAGGTCATTGAGACGCCGGTGGGGCCTCTGACTGCGGAAGACGTGGTTGCAGCCTCTCCGATCTCTATGTTGGTCATCGATGACGGGGCCATGGTGCAGCACGCCAACGCGGCGGCCGAAATGCTCCTTAACCTCAGCGCGCAGAACATCGTCGGGCGGGCCCTGCAGGACGTGCTGGCGATGCCCGACGGCTATGTGGGCGATGACGCACCTTTTGCCGCATATGATGCGAGCCTGCGTCTGCGCAAAGGAGCCGTGTTGCGCGCGGACGTCTTCGTGACGCCTTTTCCCGATTATGTGGGATGGAAGCTCGTTTCCATGTATTCCGGAGCCGCGAGCCATCGCGTCGGTAACCGGGCGCATGGCGGCGGCACACGCGCTGCCGTCCGCATTGCGGCCATGCTGGCGCATGAGATTAAAAACCCGCTTGCGGGGATTAAGGGGGCCGCCCAGCTTCTCGGTCGCAGTGTCGATACGGGTGCGCAGCGGATGACAAAGCTGATCCAAGATGAGGTTGATCGGGTGGCCAGCCTGATCGACCGGATGGAAGGCTTTACGGACACACGCACGTTGGAACGGCAGGCTGAGAATATCCATGCCAGTGTTGATCATGCGCGTGAAGTCGCGGTGTCTGGCTTTGGGGACAGGCTGATCATCCGCGAGCTCTACGATCCCTCACTTCCAGAGGTGTTGGTCCACCGCGACACTATGGTTCAGGTGGTTCTCAATCTGTTGAAGAACGCCGCTGAAACCGCCGAGCCCGGCTCAAAGCGGAAGGTCACGATTACAACATCGTTCCGCCATGGTGTTTCGGTGGCCGTTGATCCGGGCGGGCGTCGCGTCTCGCTGCCCATCGAATTGTGCATCATCGACGATGGCCCGGGCGCGCCTCCGGAAATCGTCGAGAACCTTTTCGACCCCTTTGTGAGCAGCAAGCCGAAAGGGCAGGGCCTTGGCCTCGCGCTGGTTGATAAATTGACGCGTGATATGGGCGGGATCGTCCAATATGCGCGCGAAGGCATGCCGGAGCACACGGTTTTCCGTTTGCTTCTGCCGAGAGCGGACGGGCGGAGTTAATGGGGCAAGGCAAGGTTCTGGTTGTCGACGATGACGACGCAATCCGGTTGGTGATCAGCGAAGCGCTGACCCGTGAAGGTCATGACGTCATGTGTGCGGCCAGTGTCGCGGATCAAGCGCGCGTGCTGGAGGACTTTGATCCGGACGTGCTCGTGACGGACGTCATCTTGCCTGACGGAAACGGGCTGGACGTGCTCCCTGCGATATTGGCAAAGCGACCGGGTCTGCCTGTCATTGTGCTGTCCGCCCAAAACACCCTGGCGACCGCCGTCCGTGCGACGGAGCAGGGGGCGTTTGAATATCTGCCCAAGCCCTTTGATCTGGATGAGCTTTGCCAAGCCGTGCGCGATGGCATGGGACGGCGCGGCATTGTCGTCGCAAGCCCGGCGCTCACAGAGGCGGACGCCGCATTGCCACTCATCGGGCGGTCTCCCGCGATGCAGGAGGTTTACCGGACGATTGCACGTGTCGTACCGAATGATCTGACAGTGCTGATCCTCGGCGAGAGCGGGACGGGCAAGGAACTGGTGGCTCGCGCGATTCATGATTTGGGTGCGCGCAAGGCCGCGCCATTTATCGCGATCAACATGGCCGCCATTCCCCGCGAATTGATCGAGGCCGAACTGTTTGGGCATGAAAGGGGTGCCTTCACCGGGGCACAGCAGCGCACAGCCGGGCGGTTTGAGCAAGCCGCAGG
>CAJBSR010000077.1 GCA_903958285.1 uncultured Sphingomonadales bacterium | reverse complement strand
TTGAACTTGAGCCGATGTTCCCCGAATATGCTGACCTTCGCCGCAAGTTTGGGGCGTCGATGCCCGATGAGGAGTTTCTGCTGCGCGCGGTAATGCCCGTGGATCAGGTGGATGCGATGCTGTCTGCGGGCCGGTCCCGCGCAACCTATTCGCCCGAAGCCGCGCCCCTGCTTCAACTGCTGCGTCAACTCGCGGCCAAGCCTGCAGCCCGCAACATCGTTCTTGAGCGTCCCGGCTTGCGGATTGCCTTACATGGAGGCGCGCATGTCGTCTGAAATTGATACGCGGATCAAATCCGCGCGCGGCTTCATCTTTGATATGGATGGGACGATCGCCTTGGGGGATGCGGCGTCTGGCGGGCACAAGGCCTTGCCGGGCGCTGTCGATTTCCTGTCTCTCCTCCGGGCGCGTGGAACACCCTTCCGCGTGTTCACCAACGGCACAGCGAAGCCACCAGCGGCTTATGCTGCCAGCTTGCGCAACGCGGGTTTTGATCTGGCCGATCATGAGATGATGACGCCTTCCTCCTCGGCTGCAATCTGGTTTGAACGACAGGGCATCCGGCGCGTCCGTGTGCTCGGCAATGCAGGCGTTGCAGCGCCGTTGATCGCGCGTGGCATTGAAGTGATTGGGTCTTCGGAAGACGCTGTATGCGACGCTGTCTACACCGGCTGGTTCCGCGAATTCACCTTCCCTGATCTCGAAGCGGCCTGCCAGTCTCTATGGGATGGGGCGATGCTCGCGACGGCAAGCCATGTTCCCTTCTTTGCGACCGCAACTGGGCGCGGCATTGGCTCCAGCTTTGCAATCAACAAGATGCTTTCGGCCATGACCGGCAAACAGGCCAAGGTGCTTGGCAAGCCATCGCGTATTGCGTTCGATACGGCCGTTGCGGCGATGGGGCTTCCAAGGAATGCGGCACGCGATATCATCGTCTTTGGGGATGACCCTGCGTTGGAAATGCGGATGGCGCGCGGGGCAGGGGCGGTTGGCGTCGGTTTGACGACTGGTCTTATGAAGCGGGACGTTGTGGCCGGATTGCCTGACAATCAAAAGCCGCACCTTCTGATCGACGATTATGCGAGGCTTTCTGAGCTCTTGAGCTGATCCGGTCATCGGCTCATTCTTCAAAACAGTCGCGGCCGACTTTTCCAGCGTTGCAAATTGTGCCACGCTTGCTTGATGCTTGCGCCATATTGGATGGAATGTTCGGGCATCGATTGCACTCCGGAGATATCCATGGCCTCTCATCCCATTGAACAATTGTCGGCAACCTATTTGGGCAAGAATAGCAACGAGCTTGAGCCTGAAGAGTTGCGCGTTCTAAACAGCCTTCATACCCAAACGCCTTTAGCGCGGGATGCCGCAGATTTATCGGATGATGTTTCCACCTATGGGGAGCGGCTGTCGGACAAGGTCGCGGCGGTCGGCGGCTCCTGGAGCTTCATTATCTTCTTCTCGCTCGTTCTGCTGGCTTGGATGCTCCTGAATACCGATGTTTTGTCGCGCTTCGGGATGGCTTTTGATCCCTATCCCTACATCTTTCTCAACCTTATGCTCTCAACATTGGCTGCCGTTCAAGCGCCTGTCATCATGATGAGCCAAAACCGACAGGCCGCCAAAGACAGGCTTGCCGCCGCGCATGACTTTGAAGTGAACCTGCGCGCGGAGCTCGATATTCGCCGCCTCCATGCAAAGGTGGACGAGATCGCTGCCCGCAATGCTGAGTTGATGGAGGAGATTCGCGCGTTGCGGAAGCCGTCTGCCTAAGTCACTGATATCGAGAGGCCAAAAGTGGCGTTGGTTCATAACAGTCTGGAATGACGGTGGTGGACGCACTTGGGCTCGAACCATGGATCTGGGCGTTGAGAGAGGTTTTGCGCCCAAAGTGTCATGGATTGGACGCGTGAGAAGCGTTTCATACCCAGCGACCACGGTTTGTGCAGGTTCGACCAAACGGTCATGAGACTCCATTATACTGCATGAGCGCAAGATGGCTTAGGCCAGAGCGAAGCTGGAGATGGCCCTATTCTCCGTTCAGTTTCTTTACGTGCCTGCGCAACCATACATCCGGGTTTTGCCGCAAGCCGGGTTCATAGCCCACTTGCAAAGCACTGACGGAGATGTGGGTCAGGGAAACACCGGCTTCATCATCCGATTGATCAGTGCGGGGAGGGGTCTTATTGAACCCCAATACCATTCCC
>CAJBSR010000076.1 GCA_903958285.1 uncultured Sphingomonadales bacterium | reverse complement strand
GTATGGGCCATATCGAGCTTGCTGCGCCTGTTGCCCATATCTGGTTCTTAAAGTCGCTGCCTTCGCGTATTGGCCTGTTGCTCGACATGCAGCTGAAGCAGCTTGAGCGCATCCTCTATTTCGAAAGCTACGTGGTGATCGAGCCGGGCCTTACCCCGCTCGAGAAGTACCAGCTGCTGACCGAGGACGAACTGCTCGACGCGCAGGACGAATACGGCGAGGACAGCTTCTCGGCCGGAATCGGCGCCGAGGCGGTCAAGTCGATGCTGATGGACCTCGATCTCCAGCAGGAGAAGGAAACCCTGCTCGAGGAGCTCGCGGTCACCAAGTCCGAGCTCAAGCCCAAGAAGATCATCAAGCGCCTCAAGGTCGTCGAAAGCTTCATCGATTCGGGCAACCGCCCCGAATGGATGATCCTCGAGGTGATCCCGGTCATCCCGCCCGAACTGCGCCCGCTGGTGCCGCTCGACGGCGGCCGCTTCGCGACGTCCGATCTCAACGATCTCTATCGCCGCGTGATCAACCGGAACAACCGCCTCAAGCGCCTGATCGAGCTGCGCGCGCCGGACATCATCGTCCGCAATGAAAAGCGCATGCTGCAGGAAGCGGTCGACGCCCTGTTCGACAACGGCCGCCGCGGCCGGGTCATCACCGGTGCCAACAAGCGCCCGCTCAAGTCGCTGTCCGACATGCTCAAGGGCAAGCAGGGCCGCTTCCGCCAGAACCTTCTCGGTAAGCGCGTCGACTATTCTGGTCGTTCGGTCATCGTGACGGGTCCGGAACTCAAGCTGCACCAGTGCGGCCTGCCGAAGAAGATGGCGCTCGAGCTGTTCAAGCCGTTCATCTACTCGCGCCTCGACGCCAAGGGCATGTCGATGACGCTGAAGCAGGCGAAGAAGTGGGTTGAAAAGGAGCGCAAGGAAGTCTGGGACATCCTGGACGAAGTGATCCGCGAACACCCCGTCATGCTCAACCGCGCACCGACGCTTCACCGCCTCGGCATTCAGGCGTTTGAGCCTGTCCTGATCGAAGGCAAGGCCATCCAGCTGCACCCGCTCGTCTGCTCGGCCTTCAACGCCGACTTTGACGGTGACCAGATGGCTGTCCACGTGCCGCTCTCGCTGGAAGCCCAGCTGGAAGCGCGCGTGCTGATGATGTCGACAAACAACATCCTGTCGCCAGCCAACGGTAAGCCGATCATCGTGCCTTCGCAGGACATGGTTCTCGGCCTTTATTATCTGTCGATGATGAAGGAAAATGAGCCCGGCCAGGGCATGATGATGTCGAACATCGACGAAGTGCATCAGGCCTTGTTTGCCAAGGCTGTGACGCTGCACACGAAGATCATCGCGCGCGTTCCGCAGACGAACGAAGCCGGTGAAACTTTCATGGGCCGCTTTGAAACGACACCGGGCCGTATGCTTTTGGGTGAATGTCTGCCGAAGAGCCACAAGGTGCCCTTCGACACCGTCAACCGCCTGCTGACCAAGAAGGAAATCGGCGACGTCATCGACATCGTCTATCGCCACACCGGTCAGAAGGAGACCGTTCTGTTCGCCGACGCGATCATGGGTCTTGGTTTCCGTCACGCCTGCAACGCCGGCATTTCCTTCGGCAAGGACGACATGGTCATCCCGGCTGCCAAGGACAATCTGGTGGAAGAAACGCGCGTCCTCGTGCGTGACTTTGAACAGCAGTATCAAGACGGTCTGATCACCCAGCAGGAAAAGTACAACAAGGTGATCGACGCCTGGAGCCGTTGCGGTGACCAGGTGGCCAACGAAATGATGAAGGAAATCCAGGCCGTGAAGATCGGCGCGGATGGCCGTGAACTGCCCACCAACGCGATCTACATGATGGCGCACTCCGGTGCCCGTGGTTCGCAGGCGCAGATCAAGCAGCTCGCCGGGATGCGCGGCCTTATGGCCAAGCCGTCGGGCGAAATCATTGAAACGCCGATCATCTCGAACTTCAAGGAAGGTCTGACCGTTCTTGAATACTTCAACTCCACCCACGGCGCCCGTAAGGGTCTCGCGGATACGGCGCTTAAGACGGCGAACTCGGGTTACCTGACCCGCCGTCTGGTCGACGTGTCGCAGGACTGCACCGTGATCGAGGAAGATTGCGGCACGGAACGCGCGCTGGAAATGAAGGCCATCGTTCAGGGTGGTTCGGTCATCGCCTCGCTGGCTGAACGTATCCTTGGCCGCACGGTTGCCGAAGATATTGTTGATCCCAAGACCAACGAAACCATCATCGAGACGGGCACGCTGCTCGACGAGCCGATGGTGGCCGCGATCGAAGAGATCGGCATTCAGGCGGTCCGCATCCGTTCACCACTGATCTGCGAAACCCGCATGGGTGTGTGCGGCAAGTGCTACGGTCGTGACCTTGCTCGCGGTACGCCGGTCAACATCGGTGAAGCTGTCGGGGTTATCGCGGCACAGTCGATCGGTGAGCCGGGCACACAGCTGACCATGCGTACGTTCCACATTGGTGGTGCGGCACAGCTCAACCAGCAGTCGCATCTTGAAGCAGCTGTCGATGGCACCGTGCACTATCGTGAACTCCGCACGATTGCCGATAAGAACGGCCGTAATGTCGCTCTGTCGCGTGCCGGCGAAATCGTTCTGCTCGACGACAATGGCCGTGAACGTGCTGTCGACCGTTTGCCTTATGGGTCGTACGTCCTCATCGGGGATGGTGCACCGGTCAAGAAGGGTGCGCGCATCGCAGAATGGGATCCGTTCACCATGCCGGTGATCACGGAAATCCCGGGTATCGTCCGCTACCAGGATTTGGTCGAAGGCCAGACACTTGTGGAACAGACCGACGAAGCCACCGGCATTGCGCAGAAGGTCGTGACGGAATTCCGTCCGGGCCGTTCGAAGATCGATCTTCGTCCACGCCTGACGCTTCTCGACAGCGATTCCGGTGAAGCTGGCCGCTACATGCTGGCGGTTGGTGCGATGCTCTCGATTGAAGACGGTGCCACGGTTCAGGCAGGCGACGTTCTCGCCCGTGTGACCCGTGAAGCTGCTAAGACCCGTGACATCACCGGCGGTCTGCCGCGCGTTGCTGAATTGTT
>CAJBSR010000075.1 GCA_903958285.1 uncultured Sphingomonadales bacterium | reverse complement strand
TTCCACATCTGGAAGTTCCGATCCATGCGCACCGACAGGCTGGAGTTCGACAATATCCAGCAGGCCTCAAAACGCGATCCGCGCATCACGCGGGTGGGCAGCTTCCTGCGCAAATCGAGCATCGACGAACTCCCACAGCTCATCAATGTCCTGAAGGGGGAAATGTCGATCATTGGCCCGCGCCCGCATGCCCCGTCGACGCGGGCGGGCAACCGCTTCTTCAACGAAATTGTTGATACTTATGCTGCCCGCCACAATGTGAAGCCAGGTCTGACCGGCTGGGCGCAAGTCTGCGGCTGGCGCGGGGAAACAGATACGGAAGAAAAGCTCGTCCGTCGCCTCGAGCATGATCTGTTTTACATAGAGAACTGGTCGATCGGGTTCGACCTCTATATTCTCATCCGGACGGTCTGGGCGGTCATGGCCCCGCGCAACGCTTATTGAGGCCGCCCCGCGCTAACCTTTTCAATTTCAGCGGAGAGGAAGGCCCGCAGCTCGCTGGGGTCGGTGGTCGCCAGTGTGGGTGTGCGATGGCGGGCAGTTTGAAGGGCGGTGGCCATTTCAGCCGCGTCATGCGCTGCCAAGATTAGTCCGCGCGCCTCGAACGCATCGGTGATTTCGGATTGATGGTCGTCATAATGTTCGCGGCGCGCAAATTCGCGTGGCATGGCGACGACATTGCACCCCGCCCGTAACGCTGTGATCAGCGATCCTGTCCCGCCATGCGTGACGACAATCTTGGCCCGCTGGAGCAGCGCCTGCACGGCGTCAAAAGGCATCTCCCGCACCATCTCTACATCATCCCCCAATCCCGTCGGGAAGGGGCCTGAACCGGTCTGGAAGACGATGCGTTCAGGAATGGCGCCTGTGCGTTTCAGCTGGGCGACGGTCTCGATCATGCGTTCAAAACCAAGCGTCGCGCCGACCGTGACGAACATCAGATCTTCTTTGGGCGGGGGCGGCGTATCAAGGATCTTGAGCGGGTCGAACAGCAGTGCATCGGGCCAGACCGCCTTGAGTGCAGCGGACTGCACGACAACAGAGGTCGCAAAGGGCTTGGCCATGCGGGCAAAGGCGGATGGTTTGTCAAAGCGGGCAAAGCTGTCGACCGAGATAAAGGGCGCGCCGGTCGCCCGGGCAGCGAGGCAGGAAAAGAGGACGGCGCCTGCCCCGGTGCTGATGACGATATCGGGCCGCTCTGCCCGGATGGCACGAATCGACTGGCGCAGATTCCGCCAGCCGGATTTGGCCATTTCTAAAGGATGGCCGAGCTTGGCCTGACCCAGCGCGAAATGATCGACGAAATGGGTGCGGTGTTTTTCAGCGATACTGCGGCCAAGCGACGTATCTTCGGTCACGAAAAAATGGTCGTGCGCGCCCCAGACGGGCTCAAGGTCAAGCAGTTGGCGCACATGGCCGCCACCGGACGCCGCAAGGCAGATGCGCACACCGTGTCGCTTGTTTTGCAAAGCCTCACTCCTGCCCCGGGGGCTGCAGCGTGCAGCACCTCATCCCCCGCCATAAAGCGGGCGGCTTACATCGGAGTGGCCGGAACCTTGCATTTCGGTAACGGGGCAAGGAGACACGCGCTCCGCCTGCCCCATCCGTGGAACTACTGAGCCAATATCAGCGGTTTCCCCGTCATGACGTCAATGTGGTTCGGCGGCTGTTAACCTTTTTCTGGCAGAGAAATGCGTGCGCGTCACAGGCTGGACACCCGGCCGGGCGCTGTGAGGAGAATCTCTGTGCGACTGACGGAACCCGGCAAGGAAATGTTGAAGTTCTATCGCTTCGAAGACGGCGTTGAGCTTCCGGACGTTGAATGGAAGTGCGATGATACCGGGCTGGAGGCGCTGGTGGCGTTGCTCGCTGTGCACGGCGTTGCGGCGGATGCGCAGCAGCTGCGGCATGAACTGGGCCATGGCGAAGAGGCCTCGGCAGAAGACTTGCTGCGCTTGGCCAAAAAGATGCCGGGTATGCGCGTCAAGCTGCTGACCGATCAGAAGTCTCGGCTCGCTCATGTGCCGCTGCCTGCGCTCGGCAGTGGACCGGAAGGCTGGTTCCTTGTCGGGGCGCTGGCCAGTGACGGTGTGCTCATTCACCGCCCCGGCCGCGATATTGAAAAGGTGGACCGGCAAACGCTGGACCAGCTCTGGTCAGGTGACCTTATCTTGCTCACGCAGCGCAAGGCGGCTGAGCCCTTCGCCAATTTCGACATCCGCTGGTTCATCCCGCAGGTCGTGCGGTATCGCAAGCCGATCGGCGAAGTGCTCCTCATCACGCTGGCGCTCAATCTGCTCGGGCTGGCCTCGCCACTCCTGTTCCAGAATGTCATCGACAAGGTGCTGGCCAACAACACCATGACGACGCTGATGGTGTTGACCATTGCTATGGTCGCGGTGGCCCTGTGGGAAGTGGTGTTCAGCTGGATCCGGACGCGCGTCTTTTCGGAAACATCGCAGAAGATTGACGTTGAACTCGGCGCGCGCATCTTCCGCCATATGCTGGCGCTCCCGCTCAATTATTTTGAGCAGCGCCGCGTGGGCGATACTGTCACCCGCGTCCGCCAGATCGAAACGATCCGCGAGTTTTTGACCAACGCGTCCCTGTCTGTGCTGGTCGATCCGGTCTTCACGCTCGTCTTCCTCGTGGCGATGTTCTTCTATTCGCCCACCCTTACGCTAATCGTGATCATCAGCATGGTCGCCTATGCCGCTGTGTCGCTCGTGATCACGCGGCCCATGCGCGATGCGCTGGATGACAAGTTTAACGAAGGCGCCGCCTCCAATGCGCTGTTGGTGGAAAGCGTCTCTGCCATGCAGACGGTGAAGGCGAGCGCCATTGAGCCGCAGTGGCAGCACCATTGGGAAAAGCAGCTCGCCGCCTATAGTTCGGCCAGCCAGCGCGCCATCAACGTCGGCAATATCGGGTCTGAAGCCATTCAGCTGATTTCCAAGCTCAGCTTCGTCGCCATCCTCTTTTTCGGGGCGAAGGCGGTGATTGCAGGGGCCTTGTCAGTCGGCGGTCTCGTCGCCTTCAACATGTTTGCCCAGCGTGTCTCCGGACCGGTGATCCGCATGGCGCAACTGTGGAGCGAGTTCCAGCAGGTGCGCGTCGCTGTGGAACGCATGGGGGACTTGTTGAACGCAGCGCCGGAAGTGCGCCCGACAGGCGGCGTGCCTATGCCGGCGGTGCAGGGCCATATCACCTTTGAAAAGGTCTCCTTCCGCTATGCCGATGGCAGCCCGCGTGTGGTCGATGCTGTTGACCTCGACATTGAGCCCGGCATGATGCTCGGCATTGTCGGGTCGTCAGGGTCAGGCAAGTCGACGCTCACCAAGCTGTTGCAGCGCCTCTATACACCGGAGGAAGGCCGCATCCTGGTGGATGATCTCGATATCGCGCAGGTCGATCCCGCACATCTGCGGCGTCAGATCGGCGTGGTGTTGCAGGAGAACGTCCTGTTCAGCCGCTCGGTGCGGGAAAACATTGCACTCGCCAATCCTGCCATGCGTCAGTCCGATGTGATTGCAGCGGCACGGATGGCTGGGGCGCATGATTTCATCATGCAGCTGCCGCAGGGCTATGACACGCCGATTGTGGAGCGCGGCAGCAATCTTTCGGGCGGGCAGCGGCAACGCATCGCCATCGCCCGGGCGTTGGCCGGCAATCCCCGCATCCTCGTTCTTGATGAAGCGACCTCTGCATTGGATGCCGAAAGCGAGGAAATCGTGCAGCACAATCTGCAAAAGATCGCGACCGGACGCACGGTGCTGATCGTGGCACACCGGCTTTCGGCTGTGCGCCAGTGCGACAAGATCATCGTCATGGAAAAGGGCCGCATCGCTGAGGCGGGCAGCCATGAGGCGCTGCTGATGATCGGTGGTCGTTATGCTGAACTCTACAACCGCCAAATGGGCGTTCACAACGGAAGGAAGGCCGCATGAGCGCCTATGCACAGACCTGGGCCAGCATCCGCGAGGCTTTGGAAGAGGACCGGAAGCGCGAATCGCGGGACCGCATTTCTGAAACCGCCTTTCTGCCCGCAGCGCTGGAGCTCATTGAAAAGCCAGTGTCGCCGCTGGGGCGGCGCACCGCCTATGTCTTGCTCGCCGGGTTGGTGGCGCTTGTCCTTTGGCTCGTGCTGGGGTCGGTGGACATTGTGGCCTCGGCCAATGGGAAGCTTTCCCCACAGGGCAGCATCAAGATGATCCAACCTGCAGAGGCCGGGATTGTCCGTCGCATCTATGTGAAGGACGGGCAGAAGGTCACCAAGGGGCAGTTGCTGGTGGAACTCGATCCGACCGTTTCGGGTACGGAATTGGGCCAGTCGCGCGAAGCCTTGTTGGTGGCAGAATTGACGGTCGCCCGCGCCCGCGCGGTGCTGGATGCGCTTGAGGGCAAGGGCTTCCGCTTTGTTGCCCCGCAGGGTGCGACGCCGCAGATGATTGCGGACCATGGCAGCTTTGCACGGGCGCAACTCTCCCAGCTTCAGTCACAATCCGGCGAACAATCAAACTCGAGCCAGGCCTCTGCTTTGGCAGCCGCCGAAGCGCGGACGCAGGCCCGCAAAATCACGGAGAGCCTGCCCCTGCTTGATCAGCAGTTGCAGGCCAATGAGAAGCTGCTTGAGAAAGGCTATGTCTCCAAACTGCGGGTGCTGGAACTGCGGCGCCAGCGTCTGGCGGCGGAACGTGACCGTGAGGCAGCGCTCCAGACCGCGGCCCGCGCCGCTGCCGAAGCAGGAGCGGCGCGCAATCGCGGGGCTGGCGCCAGTGTCGGTGGCCGTGCGGATCTTCTTCAGACGCTGATCACGGCAGAAGCCGAAGTTGTGCAGCGTCGCGGCGAACTGGCCAAGGCATCGCAGCGCGCGGGCTTTGGCCGCATCGTGGCGCCGGTCAGCGGCACAGTCTCACAACTGGCCGTGCATACCGAAGGCGGCATGGTGGAAGCTCTGCGCCCGATCATGGCGATCGTGCCCAATGAAGGGCTGTCGGCGGAAGCCATGCTGTCGAACAGCGATGTTGGCTTTGTCCGCGTCGGGCAAGACGTGGCCGTGAAGGTCCATGCCTATCCCTATAGTCGCCATGGGACGATCCCCGGCAAAGTCGTCTCGGTTGGTGCCGATGCCGTGGCGGATGAGCAGAAGGGCCTTGTCTATCCCGTCCGTGTCCAACTGAACGCCAAGGATGCCAAGCGCTTCACCTTGCGGCCGGGGATGGAAATCACCGTCGACGTCCGCACCGGATCACGCCGACTGATTGACTATCTCATCAGCCCCATCGAATCCGCACGGACAACAGCGGCGCGGGAGCGCTGATCCTTCTGACGGGAAAAGACCGACCGGGACCGTCATTCTCCTCTTGCGCCGGACCGGCAGTTCACTTTACGGAAACGTAAAGCCGGAAGCTGCCGGTCCGTCTGCAAAGAGAGGAAGCCTATCATGTCCGATCCCGTCCTGACCGAAGTCCGTGGCAATGTTCTGATTGTCACGCTCAACCGCCCAGAAGCCAAGAACGCTGCCAATAAGGCGCTCGCCGAAGGCGTGGCTGCGGCAATGGACCGGCTCGACAGTGACAATGATCTGCGCGTTGGCATCATCACGGGCGCTGGCGGCACTTTCTGTTCAGGTATGGACCTGAAGGGCTTTCTGGCCGGTGAAACACCGCATGTGCCCGGCAAGGGTTTTGCGGGCCTTAC
>CAJBSR010000074.1 GCA_903958285.1 uncultured Sphingomonadales bacterium | reverse complement strand
TGACGGTGTTCGCGAATTGCAGAACCGTCGTGTGGAAATCACCTACGGTCCGGGTTCGAGTCAGTAATTGACCTGACGCCTTATGGCCAAAGATTGGGGGGTCGGCCTTTTGGTCGGCCCCTTTTTCTTTGGCCATTAATCGAGTCGGTAATAACTTCGACTTAGATCTCGAATATGGGCGGGGACGTCCGGTTCACTGATGGATAGGCTGTTATGAAGATTACGATGATCGGGGCTGGCTATGTGGGGCTCGTTTCCGGGACTTGCTTTGCCGATTTCGGACACAGCGTCGTTTGTGTCGATCTTGATCAGCGGAAAATTGATGCGCTGTTGAGCGGCATCATGCCCATCTACGAACCCGGCCTTGCCGAACTGGTCGCAAGCAACGTCGCCAGCGGGCGTCTGTCCTTCACCACGGACCTCAAGGCGGGTGTGGCTGGTGCTGACGCCGTCTTCATCGCCGTGGGCACACCATCGCGGCGCGGCGATGGCCATGCCGACCTCACCTATGTCTATCAGGCGACGCGCGATATTGCGTCTGCCATTACCGGCCCACTGGTGGTTGTCACCAAATCGACCGTACCCGTCGGTACGGGCGATGAAGTGGAGCGCATCTTGCGGGAGGCTGCACCGGGCGCCGACGTGGCCGTTGTCTCAAACCCCGAATTCCTGCGTGAAGGCGCAGCAATTTCCGATTTCAAACGTCCGGACCGGATTGTCATCGGTACGACCGATGCGCGCGCCAAATTGGTCATGCAGGATGTCTACCGCCCGCTCTATCTCAATCAAGCGCCCCTTCTGTTCACCGAACGCCGGACAGCGGAGCTGATTAAGTATGCGGCGAACGCATTCCTTGCGACGAAGATCACCTTCATCAATGAAATGGCGGACCTTTGCGAGGCGGTGGGCGCGAATGTGCAGGATGTGGCGCGCGGCATTGGCCTCGACAATCGCATCGGCTCCAAATTCCTGCACGCAGGCCCCGGCTATGGCGGCTCCTGCTTCCCGAAGGACACGCTTGCGCTATTGAAGACAGCTGAAGACCATGATGTGCCGTCGCGAATTGTGGAGGCGGTCGTGCAGGTCAATGACAGCCGCAAGCGGGCGATGGGCCGGAAGATCATTCAGGCTATGGGCGGAGACGCCCGCGGCAAGACGGTCGGCCTGCTGGGCGTCACCTTCAAGCCGAACACCGATGATATGCGTGACGCGCCATCGATTGCCATTGCCCAAGCGCTTCAGGACGCAGGCGCAAATGTCGTTGCTTATGATCCCGAAGGCATGGAGGCAGCGAAGTCTGTCATGCCCGGCGTTACCTTTAAGTCAGACCCCTATGCCGTGGCCGAAGGTGCGGATGCACTTGCGCTGGTGACGGAATGGGATGCGTTCCGTGCGCTCGACCTTGCCCGCATTGCCAAGGCCATGAACAGTCCGGTCCTTGTGGACCTCCGCAACGTTTATAAGGCAGAGGAAGCCGTTCGCCACGGCTTGCGCTACAGCTCGATCGGACGGCCGACCGCCGATTAAGCCGCCCGCCCACGATAGCCGCGATACCAGTCCACAAAATCGGGGATGCCGACCTCAATCGGCGTAGAGGGTGCAAAGCCCAGCTCGTCGGCAATGGCGGTGATGTCGGCATAGGTTTCGAGAACGTCGCCGGGCTGGAGCGGTTGAAAGTCGATCTCCGCCTTGCGCCCACAGGCCTGCTCAACGACGGCGATCATCTTCATTAGCTCTTCGGATTGGTTGTTGCCGATATTGAACAGCCGGTGCGGAGAAATGTTGCCGCCTGCCTTTTCGGCGCCGTCATCGACGACCGGCTTGTCAATCGCGGCGAGGATTCCGGCGAGGATGTCATTGATGTGGGTGAAGTCCCGCCGCATCTGGCCCTGATTATAGACTGTAATCGGCTGGCCACTCAAAATGCGCTCGACAAAGCCCCACACGGCCATATCCGGCCGTCCCCATCGGCCGTAAACGGTGAAGAAGCGCAGGCCCGTGAGGGGAATGCGGAACAGGTGGGCATAGGTTTCGCTCATCAGTTCATCCGCCTTTTTCGTGGCAGCGTAGAGCGAGATCGGATGATCGACCCGGTCGGTGACGCGGAACGGCAAGTCCTTATTGGCGCCATAGACCGACGACGATGACGCATAGACCATCTGCCGGACGCCGCGGTGGCGGGCAATCTCCAGCATGTTGAGGTGGCCAGCCAGATTGGACTGGAGATAGGCGCGCGGATTGACGAGCGAATAACGCACCCCCGGCTGCGCACCGAGGTGGACGATGGTCTCAATCTCCACGCCGTGCAGCGCCTCTTCCAACGCGGCATGATCTGCAAAATCCGTGTGATGAAAAGCCAGATGCGGGTGGGCGATATCGGCCAGCCGATCCTTCTTGAGTTGGACATCATAGTAATCGTTGAGATTGTCGATGCCGACAACGCGCTCTCCCCGCGCCAGCAGGGCACGTGCGACGTGAGAGCCGATAAAGCCTGCAACGCCTGTTACGACAATGGCCATCCGATATCCTTCATGGCAGCCCCTTGCCGCCTTTCACCTATCATATGCATAGACGGTCTTGAGTATCGGTAAAATGTAGCCGAAACTAATTACAGCGCGATGCCCCGGAGATTTTTGAATGAACAAGATGTTTTTGACCAGCCTGCCCCTCAGCGCGCTTCTGGTCGCTGGGTGTGTGCCCAGTGTTTCGGGCGGTACGAAGGCCGCTGCCGTGGCTGATTTGGTTGACGCGATGGGCAAGCCCGCAGGCACGGCCATCGTTACGGAATCGACTGACGGCCTTTGGCTTGATGTCTCGGTGAAGGGTGTCACGGCGGGTCCGCACGGCCTGCACGTCCATACGGTCGGAAAATGTGAGGCCCCTGATTTTGTGACGGCGGGCGGGCATTGGAACCCGACCGGGCATCAGCACGGCCATAAGAACCCGCAAGGCCCGCATGCAGGAGACGCCCCCAACCTCATCGCCAATGCCAAAGGGGCCGGACGGCTGAAGACTTGGCTTGGTGCAGGCTTGGTTGCTACGGGCGCAACACCTCTGCTGGACGTAGATGGCGCGGCGGTGGTGCTCCATGCCGATGCGGATGACGAAATGACTGACCCTTCGGGCAAAAGCGGCAAGCGTATCCTTTGCGGCGTTCTGCGCCCGCGTTAAATCGGTTCTCCTGCCGCCCGGGCCCGTTCAAGGACGGCGCGTTCAAGATCGGGCACACGGCGCATGGCGAGCAGGATGCAGCCGAGGATGATGGGCATGACGATGATGGTGCCCATCAACGCAAGCCGGAGGTCGCCAGACACGTCGCTGGAGAGGCCCACAATATAAGGCCCAAGGCCCAGTCCAAGGATGGTCGTGCCGAGGAAGAAGGCCGCCGTCGATGTGCCGCGCATGCGGGGCAGCACCAGATCCTGAATGGACGCGGCACAGGGGCCGAGCCACATGATGTGGATGAACACATTGGCCGCCGTCAGCACGTAGAACGAGGTCAGGCTGGAGACGCTATAGCCTGCGATGATCGTGACAGTTGAGCCAATCGCGGCGATCAGCATCACAATCATGCGGCCCTTTGGTGTGCGTTGGCGGAGCCAGTCGCCCAAGATGCCGCCAAAGGTCGCGCCGAGCCCGCCGCCAATTGCGAGAATAGCGCCCAACGTCAGGCCAGCCTCCGCGCCAACACCGAATTGGGTTTTGGCATAGAGGAAGATGAAGGGCGACAGGCCGTAGCTAATATAGGACATCAGCCCGCCGGTGACGGTCAAGGCGATAAAGCCCGGATTGGCGACCAGCGCAAAGCAGGCAGGGTCCCGCAGGCGGATCGTCTGCAGCCAGCTACCGACGCAATAAACGCCAATCCCAATCGCGCCCCACTGCACCATATTTGTCGTGATGTTAAAGCTGCCAATGGCGCCCACAACCGCGCGCTTTTCCGGGCGGAGCATGCCGTCTGTTACAAGGACAACGGCGACAGCGCCAATGACGACAGCGGTCAGCAACAACACATTAGCTATGGTCGTTTGGCGCGCGCCCGTCATGCGGGCATAGCCACGCCAGTTCCAGGGCGGCAACATGGCTGCAAACTCGCTCATCACCGCATGAAAAGGCCGCGCGATGCCGGGTGTGGGGATGCCGTCAATTGCCCCACGAACGGGTTCGCGCACGGTAAACCACATCAGGAAGGCGAGGAGGATGCCGGGCAGACCAAAGGCGAAATAGGTCGCCTGCCAGCCCGTCAACCCGAAAGGCGCGTTGCCGGCGGTGTAGTGTGTCGCCCAATATTCGATCACAACGCCGCCAAAGACGAGCGACGCGCCCGAGCCGAGATAGATGCCGGCTGAATAAAGCGCGAGCACGGTGGCGCGCATCGATTTGGGAAAATAGTCCTGCAACAGCGAATAAGCTGCCGGAGAGGCGCTTGCTTCTCCGATGCCAACCCCAATCCGCGCTGCGCCAAGCTGCCCGAACTTTGAAGCGAGGCCCGACGCGGCCGTCATCGCCGACCAGAAGCCAAGACCGATAGAAATGGTGCGGACCCGGTTCCAGCCATCGGCAAGCTTGGCCAGAGGAAGCCCGAAAACGGCGTAAAACAGCGCAAAAGCCGTGCCGAACAGCAGCCCGATCTGGGCGTCAGACACGCCCATATCTTCTTTCAGATAGGGGGCGATGATCGTGACGACTTGCCGATCGAGAAAGTTGAAGGCGTAAATGACCATCAATAGGACAAGCACGTAAATGCGATAGGCTGACCCTGCCATCTCTCTCCCCCAACTTCTTTTTCTCAGTCACGATCTTACAGAGAAAGTCTCCCGTTCAAAGCAGTTTTACAGGGGCATCCTTTGGGCGGGGGTGGGCCGACACGGGCAGATTCAATAAAGTGAAGGGGCGTATGTCGTGTTTCGCTTGAATTTTTTAACGAACACACGATATTTCATCACATCCGGCTATTGTGCCGGTCTGTTATTTGGAGAGAGTTACGATGGCTAACTGGTCAGACCCCCGTTCGGTGGGCGCGGCTCCGGCAGGTGATGTCGGCGCACGCAGTGCCGCAGTCGATGCGGGCCTGCGGTCATACATGCTGTCTGTTTACAACTATATGGGTTCGGGCGTGCTGCTCACGGGCATCGTCGCCCTGCTGTTCGCGTCATCGGGTGCGGCGCAGAGCATCATGATGAGCCCCGGCATTTTGAAGTGGGTGATCATGCTGTCCCCGCTGGCCTTCATTCTGGTGATGAACTTTGGCATCAACCGTATGTCCACGATGACGCTGCAGGCGTGCTTCTGGGGCTTTGCAACGGTCATGGGCCTGTCAATGTCGACGATCTTCCTCGTCTACACGGGTGCTTCGATCGCGCAGACGTTCTTCGCAACGTCGGCCGCTTTCGCTGGCCTCAGCCTGTGGGGCTATACGACGAAGAAGGATCTGTCCGGCATGGGCACGTTCCTGATCATGGGCGTGGTCGGCCTGCTCGTCGCGTCGATCATCAACATCTTCATGCAGTCGGGCACGATGAACTTGGTCATCAGCTTTGTCGGCGTGCTGCTGTTTGCGGGCCTCACCGCCTATGACACGCAGCGCCTGAAGACCGAGTATCAGTATCTGCGCGGTACCGAGTTCGCGGGCAAGGCCGTGATCCTGGGC
>CAJBSR010000073.1 GCA_903958285.1 uncultured Sphingomonadales bacterium | reverse complement strand
GCTGTTCCGCGACTGGGCGGCAGGTGCCAAGGTCACCCTTCCCGCACCCGGCGATTATGCCGTCGCCATGTGCTTCCTCCCTCAGGATGAAGCCGCACGCGATTTTGGCGTGAAGAATTTCGAAGAGTTTTGCGTCAAGGAAGGCCAGACCGTCATCGGCTGGCGCGACGTGCCGACGGACCCAACAGGCCTCGGCAAGGCCGTCATCGAACAGATGCCTGTCATCCGTCAGCTCATCATCGGTCGCGGTGAAAACTGCGCGGACCAAGACGCATTTGAGCGCAAGCTGCTCGCCATCCGCAAGCAGGCGCAGAACCCGCTGGTCGCGCTTGCCGAAAAGCATAACCTGCCCGGCCTGCCCAGCTTCTACATGCCGTCCCTTTCGACGCGCACGATCGTCTATAAGGGCCTTCTGCTCTGCGATCAGGTCGGCAGCTTCTATAAGGATTTGCGGAACCCGCTCTGCACGTCGGCGCTTGCGCTCGTCCACCAGCGCTTCTCGACCAACACCTTCCCGTCATGGAAGCTGGCGCATCCCTATCGCTTCATCGCGCACAATGGCGAAATCAACACGGTGCGCGGCAATGTGAACTGGATGAACGCGCGCCGCCGCACGATGGAATCAGACCTGTTGGGTGCTGACCTCGATAAGATGTGGCCGCTCATCCCGCATGGCCAGTCCGACACGGCCTGCCTCGACAATGCGCTCGAGCTGCTGCTCGCGGGCGGCTATTCGCTGGCTCATGCCGTCATGATGCTGGTGCCCGAAGCCTGGGCCGGCAACCCGATGATGGATGCCGAGCGGCGCGCCTTTTACGAATATCACGCAGCACTGATGGAGCCATGGGATGGCCCTGCCGCCATCGCCTTTACCGACGGCCGCCAGATCGGCGCTACGCTCGACCGCAACGGCCTGCGTCCCGCCCGCTTCCTCGTGACCGATGATGATCATGTCATCATGGCATCGGAATCAGGCGTTCTTCCCGTCAAGGAAGATAATATCGTCCGCAAATGGCGGCTCCAGCCCGGTAAGATGCTGCTGATCGATCTGGAAGAAGGCCGCATCATTGAGGATGAGGAAATCAAGGCGCAGCTCTCTGCTGCCCAGCCTTACAATGAATGGCTGGCTGCCGCGCAGTATAAGCTGAAGGATCTGAGCGACGTCGAAGTCGCAGAGCCGACGCTGCCAAATGACAAGGCGGTCCTGCTCGATCGCCAGCAGGCCTTTGGCTATACGCAGGAAGACATTAGCCGCTTCCTCGAGCCGATGGCCGCCAATGGCGACGATCCCTTGGGGTCGATGGGCACAGACACACCGATTGCGGTGCTGTCGTCCAAGTCCCGCCTGCTCTACGATTATTTCAAGCAGAACTTCGCGCAGGTCACCAACCCGCCGATCGATCCGATCCGCGAAGAACTGGTCATGAGCCTCGTGTCGATGATCGGCCCGCGCCCGAACCTGCTGGGCCGCGTCGCTGGCACGCACAAGCGCTTGGAAGTCGACCAGCCCGTGCTGACCAATGCGGACCTCGCCAAGATCCGCTCAGTCGAAGTGTCGCTTGATGGCGCCTTCCGCACCGAAACCATCGACATGACGTGGGATGCCAAGACGGGCACTGCCGGTCTGGAATTGGCGCTGAAGGAAATGTGCTGGGCCGCCACCGAAGCGGTGCTGGCCGACAAGAACATCCTCATCCTGTCAGACCGTGCCGAAGGGCCGGACCGGATTGCTATGCCGGCCTTGCTGGCCACTGCCGCTGTCCACCATCACCTCGTCCGTCAGGGCCTGCGCATGCAGACCGGGCTCGTCGTGGAAACGGGCGAAGCGCGTGAAGTCCATCACTTCTGCGCCTTGGCAGGCTATGGCGCCGAAGCGGTCAACCCCTATGTCGCGTTTGAAACGCTCGAAGAAATCCGCGTCCGCCAGAACCTCCCATTGACCAGCTATGAGGTTCAGAAGAACTTCATCAAGGCGGTCGGCAAGGGCATTTTGAAGGTCATGTCCAAAATGGGCATCTCGACCTATCAGTCCTATTGCGGCGCGCAGATTTTTGACGCGGTTGGGCTCTCGTCGGCCTTCATCGACAAGTACTTCACGGGCACCGCCACCACCATCGAAGGCATCGGCCTAGCAGAAGTCGCCGAAGAAACGGTGCGCCGTCACGCTGCGGCTTATTCCGACAACCCGATTTACCGCAACATGCTCGATGTCGGTGGCATCTATGGCTACCGCGTCCGCGGTGAAGACCATGCATGGACGCCGACCAGCGTTGCCAAGCTGCAACATGCCGTGCGCGGCAAGAGCCCGAAGGACTATGAAGAATTCGCCCGTTCGATCAACGAACAGAGCGAGCGCCTTCTCACCATCCGCGGGCTGATGACGCTCAAAAAGGCCGAAACGCCGCTCGACATCTCCGAAGTTGAACCCGCGAGCGCGATCGTGAAGCGGTTCGCAACCGGCGCGATGTCCTTCGGCTCGATCAGCCGTGAAGCGCACACAACGCTTGCCATCGCGATGAACCGGATCGGCGGCAAGTCGAACACCGGCGAAGGCGGGGAAGAACCAGATCGCTTCACGCCGATGGCGAATGGCGATTCGATGCGCTCGGCGATCAAGCAGGTCGCCTCGGGCCGCTTTGGTGTGACGACCGAATATCTCGTCAACGCCGACGATATCCAGATCAAGATGGCACAGGGCGCAAAGCCCGGTGAAGGTGGTCAGCTGCCCGGTGACAAGGTCGACAAGATCATCGGCAAGACCCGTCACTCGACGCCGGGGGTCGGCCTCATCTCCCCGCCGCCGCATCATGACATTTATTCGATCGAAGATCTGGCGCAGCTGATCCACGATCTGAAGAACGTGAACACAGGCGCCCGCATCTCGGTGAAGCTCGTCTCCGAAGTTGGCGTAGGTACCGTTGCCGCAGGCGTTGCCAAGGCACGTGCGGACCATGTGACGATCTCCGGCTATGAAGGCGGCACCGGCGCATCGCCACTGACGTCGCTGACGCATGCAGGTTCGCCGTGGGAAATCGGTCTGGCGGAAACCCAGCAGACCTTGCTCCTCAACGGCCTGCGATCGCGCATTGCGGTGCAGGTCGATGGTGGCCTGCGCACCGGTCGTGACGTCGCCATCGGCGCGTTGCTCGGCGCAGATGAGTTCGGTTTTGCGACAGCACCGCTGATTGCGGCGGGCTGCATCATGATGCGCAAATGCCATCTGAACACCTGCCCTGTCGGTGTGGCGACGCAGGACCCCGTCTTGCGCGCGCGCTTCACCGGCCAGCCGGAACATGTGATCAACTACTTCTTCTTCGTGGCCGAAGAGCTTCGCCAGATCATGGCGGAAATGGGCTTCCGCACCGTTGAGGAAATGGTCGGCCGCGTCGACAAGCTCGACATGCGTCAGGCGCTTGATCATTGGAAGGCGCACGGCGTCGACCTGACCAAGATCCTGCACAAGGTCGCCCTGCCGGACGGCGCATCGCTGCACCACACCGAAACGCAGGATCACGGGCTTGAAAAGGCGCTCGACAATGATCTGATCGCCGCTGCCCAATCTGCACTCGATAAGGGCGATGTCGTCCGCATTGAGCGAGAGATTAAGAACGTCAACCGCACGGCAGGCGCAATGCTCTCAGGTGAAGTCGCCCGGCGCTACGGCCATGCCGGGCTGCCCGACAACACGATCCAGATCGCATTTACGGGCGTGGCCGGGCAGAGCTTTGCCGCTTTCCTCGCCCACGGTGTAACTGTTGAGCTGACCGGCGATGCGAATGACTATGTCGGCAAGGGGTTGTCCGGTGGTCGCGTGATCGTGAAGCAGCCAAGCCATGTGAAGCGGGAGCCGACCGAGAACATCATCGTCGGCAACACGGTGCTCTATGGTGCCGTCGCAGGCGAAGCCTATTTCAACGGTGTGGCAGGCGAGCGCTTTGCCGTCCGCAACTCCGGCGCGCTGTGCGTCGTCGAAGGCACGGGCGACCATGGCTGCGAGTATATGACCGGCGGCGTTGTCGTTGTCCTCGGTAAGACAGGTCGCAACTTTGCCGCAGGCATGTCCGGCGGGGTCGCCTATGTCTATGACGAGGACGGTCGCTTCCGTGAGCGCTGCAACATGGCGATGGTCGATGTTGAACCGATCATGCCGGATGCTGATGGCGATGAAGGCACAGGCCGTCCGACGCAGCGCCCTGTGAACGTCCATGACTTTGGCATGGGCGATATGCTCCGCCACAGTGCTGAGCGCCTTCGTATCCTGCTCGAACGGCACCATTTGCACACGGGCAGCAAACGCGCCCGTGCCATCCTGGATGATTGGGACAATGCGCTGACCCGCTTCGTCAAGATCATGCCGCGTGACTATGCCCGTGCGCTGAAACAGTTGGAGGCAGAGCGCCTCGCTTCTGCTTCTGTCGCGGCTGAATAATCAAGATTATTGGAGACTGATCGTGGGCAAGGCCACTGGCTTCCTCGAACTCGACCGGACCGACCGGACCTATGCCGATCCTAAGGAGCGGCTGTCGCACTATCGTGAATTCGTGATTCCGATGTCGGAAGATGCGATCCGCGGGCAGGCATCGCGCTGCATGAATTGCGGCATTCCGTTTTGCCACAATGGCTGCCCGGTCAACAACATCATCCCGGACTGGAACAACCTGGTCTATGAAAATGACTGGCGCAACGCGCTGGAAGTGCTGCATTCGACCAACAACTTCCCGGAATTTACCGGCCGCATCTGCCCCGCCCCGTGCGAGGCGAGCTGCACGCTGAACATTGATGACTCGCCCGTCACCATCAAGTCGATCGAATGCCAGATCGTGGATCGCGGGTGGGAAGAAGGCTGGATCACGCCGCTTGTCCCGTCGAAAAAGACCGGCAAGTCGATCGCTGTCGTCGGGTCTGGGCCTGCAGGCATGGCGTGCGCACAGCAGCTCGCCCGCGCGGGCCACACCGTCACGGTCTTTGAAAAGAATGACCGCATCGGTGGGCTGATGCGTTACGGCATTCCCGACTTCAAAATGGAAAAGCACCTGATCAACCGGCGTGCCGTCCAGATGGAAGCGGAAGGCGTTGAATTCCGCACCTCAATGGAAGTCGGCGTGCAGGTGTCGTTTGAAAGCCTACAGCAGAATTACGACGCCGTCGTCATGTCGGGTGGTGCGGAAGAAGCACGCCGTCTCGAAATTCCGGGCGCAGAGCTCGCCGGCGTCCGTCTGGCGATGGAATTCCTGACCCAGCAGAACAAGCGCAATGCCGGCGATGACGAAGTGCGCGCCGCCCCGCGTGGGACGCTGACGGCCACTGGCAAGCACGTGCTGGTGATCGGCGGCGGCGATACCGGATCAGACTGTGTGGGCACCTCCAACCGTCAGGGCGCAGCTTCGGTCACGCAGATCGAAATCATGCCCAAGCCGCCGACCAAGGAAGACAAGGCGCTCAACTGGCCAGATTGGCCCATGAAGCTGCGCACATCGTCCAGCCATGAAGAAGGTTGTGACCGCGATTGGGCAGTCCTCACCAAGCGGGTCGTGAGCAGCAACGGCAATGTCGAAGGCCTAGAATGCGTCCGCGTGGAATGGGTCGACGGCAAGATGGTCGAAATGGAAGGCAGTGAGTTCACGCTCAAGGCAGACCTGATCCTGCTCGCCATGGGCTTTACCGGCCCGCGCAAGCCCGGCTTGGTCGAACAGGCCGAAGTCTCGCTCGACGGTCGTGGCAATGTGGCAGCCGATACCGAGAATTACGAAACCAGCCGCGACGGCGTGTTCGCCTGCGGCGATATGCGTCGGGGCCAGAGCCTCGTCGTCTGGGCGATCCGCGAAGGCCGCCAGTGCGCCCGCGCGGTCGACCTCTATCTGACGGGTAAGACCGAACTGCCCCGCTAAGACAGCAACCGAAAATCTGAAGGGCGGCCCCGCAAGGTGCCGCCCTTTTTCGTTCAACGCGCCTTGATAAACGCCCGGACATCGCGCGACAGCTTCGCGCGGTCCTCGTCCCGAATGTACATCATGTGGCCCGAGTCATAGTATTGGAACTCGATGCGATCCTTCGGGAAGCCGGAGCGGGTCAGCGAATATTCTGCGGCATAAAAAGGCGTGGCAAAGTCATACCAGCCCTGCCCGACAAAGATGCGCAGGCCCGAATTTTCGCGCAACGCGGTGGAGATAT
>CAJBSR010000072.1 GCA_903958285.1 uncultured Sphingomonadales bacterium | reverse complement strand
GGTTGCGCGCGGACTACAAGACAAAGGTATTGGCAAGGGCGACCAAATTGGCCTCTTCTTGCCCAATGTGCCGCAATATATCGCGGCGTATTACGGGGCGCTGGCCGCAGGGGCGACAGTGGTCAATTTCTCACCGCTATACACAGTTGACGAGTTGGCGCATCAGGTAGCCGACAGCGGCACGTCGATCCTGATCACGGTGTCGGCGGCTGCTTTGCTGCCTACCGCCATGAAGGTGTTAGACAATAGCAGCCTGAAAGAACTTATTGTCGGAAGCGTATCTGAGGCCCTGCCAAAGGCCAAAGGCTGGGCATACCGGTTGTTCAAACGGAACGAAATTGTCGCGTTTCCTTCGGACAGCCGCGTTTCGTCCTATGCGGAATTGATAGCCAACAGTGGTGATTATGCGGCTCAACCTTGCATGCCCGAAAAAGACATCGCGCAGTTGCAATATACCGGCGGAACCACGGGCACGCCGAAAGGCGCCATGCTAAGCCATCAAAATATCACCGCCAACGCTCGGCAAATCAACATGCTTGACCCCCATAGCCGAAACAATCAGCCTAACGAACCATTGGACGACCGTATCTTAGGTGTGCTGCCTTTTTTCCATGTTTTCGCAAATGCGACTGTTTTGAACCGTACGGTTGAAAACGGCGGTGAAATTGTGATGCTTCCCCGATTTGAGGCAAAAGCGGCTTTGGCGGCGATTACGCGGACCAAAGTGACATCACTTCCGGGCGTGCCAACGATGTATCAGGCTTTGCTGGATTGCCCTGACCTAGGAAAAACTGACTTCACGAGTTTGCGCGCCTGCATATCCGGGGGCGCGCCCTTGGCGGCTGAATTGAAAGAGCGATTTGAAACGCTTACCGGAGCTGTAGTTATTGAAGGCTATGGCTTGACCGAAAGCTCTGGCGTCGTGTCCTGCAATCCATATGAAGGCAGAAACAAGGTTGGCAGTATCGGGCAACCTGTGCCCGGAACCAATGTTAAACTTGTCGATAAGGAAGATCCAAGCAAGCCGGCACCCAAAGGCGAACCCGGCGAACTAACATTTTCGGGTCCGCAGGTCATGTGCGGTTATTGGAACCGGCCTGATGCCGATGCTGAGGTGTTTCTTGGTAAGTTTCTGCGCACGGGTGATGTTGCGACAATTGACGATGACGGCTTCATCCATATCGTAGACCGATTGAAGGATATGATTGCTGTCGGCGGGTTCAAGGTATTCCCAAGTCAGGTCGAAGACATCCTCTACAAGCATCCAGCGGTCAAAGAGGCATTGGTTATCGGCGTGCCAGATGCGTATCTTGGTGAAGTACCGCGCGCATTTGTGACGTTGCACGATGGCGCTACGCAAGATGGTGCAGAACTGACCGAACGGCTTAACCCGCGTCTTGGAAAGCATGAACGGGTTCAAGGTGTCACCATCCTCGACGTCTTGCCAAAAACCATGATCGGAAAGCTCGACCGCAAGGCGTTGCGTTCCGCGATCGGGTCCTAAGCATTCGGTTGCGTGGTGGCCGACACCGGAGAGATACGCAAAATCATCCATGT
>CAJBSR010000071.1 GCA_903958285.1 uncultured Sphingomonadales bacterium | reverse complement strand
TATAAAGAGCCCGGAGTGGATGAATGACGAAGAGCCTGACCCATCTCGAACGCCTTGAGGCTGAAGCGATCCACATCATGCGTGAAGTGGTGGCCGAAGCCGAACGGCCGGTGATGCTCTATTCGGTGGGCAAGGATTCCGCTGTGATGCTGCATCTTGCGCGCAAGGCCTTCTATCCCTCTCCTCCGCCGTTCCCGCTGCTCCATGTCGACACGACCTGGAAGTTCAAAGCGATGTATGAGCTGCGCGACAAGATGGCCAAAGAGTCCGGCATGGAGCTTCTGGTCTACCAGAACCCCGAAGCGCAGGAGCGCGGGATCAACCCGTTCGACCATGGCGCGCTCCACACCGACATGTGGAAGACCGAAGGGCTGAAGCAGGCGCTCGACAAATATGGATTTGACGCAGCCTTTGGCGGCGCGCGGCGCGATGAGGAAAAGAGCCGCGCCAAGGAACGCATCTTTAGCTTCCGCACGGCAAGCCATGGCTGGGACCCGAAGAACCAGCGGCCCGAGCTCTGGAACCTCTACAACGCCAAGAAGAATAAGGGAGAGAGCATCCGCGTCTTCCCGATCTCCAATTGGACCGAGCTCGACATCTGGCAGTACATCCACCTGAACGATGTGCCGATCGTGCCGCTCTATTTCGCCGAAGAACGCCCGACCTATATGTGGGAAGGCCAACTGTTCATGGCGGATGACGTGGAGAGGCTCGAAAAGGTGATGGGGTACAAACCCGAAATCACCAACCGCTCGATCCGTTTCCGCACGCTGGGCTGCTTCCCGCTGACAGGCGCTGTCGAGAGTAAGGCCAAGACGCTGCCCGAAGTCATTCAGGAAACCCTTCTGACCACCACGTCCGAACGGCAAGGGCGCGTCATCGACAAGGATGCAGGCGGTGCCGGCATGGAAGTGAAAAAGCAGCAGGGGTACTTCTGATGAGCGAGCCCATCTACCAGACCGAAGCGCTGATCGCCGAGGACATCGGCGCGTATCTCGCGCAGCATGAGCACAAAACGATGCTGCGCTTCATCACCTGCGGCAGCGTGGATGACGGGAAGTCCACACTGATCGGACGGCTGCTCTATGACAGCAAGATGATCTTTGAAGATCAGCTGGCCGCGCTGGAGACGGATTCGAAGAAGGTCGGCACACAGGGGCAGGAGATCGACTTCGCCCTCCTCGTCGATGGCCTCGCCGCCGAGCGCGAACAGGGCATCACCATCGATGTCGCCTATCGCTTCTTCAACACCGAAAAGCGCAAGTTTATCGTCGCGGATTGCCCGGGGCATGAGCAATATACGCGCAACATGGTGACCGGCGCCTCGACCGCCGACTTGGCCGTCATCCTCATCGATGCGCGCAAAGGGGTGCTCGTCCAGACGCGGCGGCACAGCTATCTCTGCCACCTCATTGGCATCCGCAACCTCGTGCTCGCGGTCAACAAGATGGATCTGGTCGATTATGACCAGAAGGTCTTCGACGATATCGTCGCGGACTACGCGGCCTTTGCCAAATCGATCGGAATCGAAAGTTTCACCGCGATGCCGATCTCCGGCTTCAAGGGCGACAACATCACGAGCCTGTCAGACAACACGCCTTGGTATACCGGCCCGACGCTCGTCGAGCATCTGGAAACGGTTGAAGTCCTGTCATCCGTCGATGCTGGAAAGCCGTTCCGCATGCCAGTGCAATGGGTCAACCGGCCCAATCTCGACTTCCGCGGCTTTTCGGGCCTGATCGCGACAGGCAGCGTGAAGCCGGGTGACGAAATCCGCGTCGTGCCCTCAGGCAAAACGAGCAAAGTCACCCGCGTCGTCACGCTGGGTGGAGACCTGGACGAAGCCGTCGCAGGCCAGTCCGTCACCCTGTGTCTGGCCGATGAGATCGACTGTTCGCGCGGCGATGTGATGGCCATTGCCGACAACCCGCCACAGGCGAGTGACCAGTTTGAATCCACGCTCGTCTGGCTCAATGACGATGCGATGCATGTGGGCCGGGGCTATTGGCTGAAGCTTGGAACACAGACGGTTTCCACCACGGTCCAGCAGCCAAAATACGTCGTCAACGTCAATACGATGGAACATCTGGCGGCAAAAACGCTGGACCTCAACGCCATCGGCGTTGTTGAAATCGCGACCGACCGGCCCATCGTGTTTGAAGCCTATGCCGACAACCGGACGCTGGGCGGGTTCATTCTGGTCGACAAGATCACCAACGCCACAGTGGCGGCTGGCATGCTCCACTTCTCCTTGCGCCGCGCGCAGAATGTCCACTGGCAGCCCACCGACATCACGCGCGCAGAACATGCGCGCCTGAAGAACCAGACGCCGCGGGTGCTTTGGTTCACGGGTCTGTCAGGTGCGGGCAAATCGACCATCGCCAATGAGGTGGAAAAGCGGCTCAACCTCATGAACCGCCACACCTTCCTTCTGGATGGCGACAATGTCCGCCACGGCCTCAACAAGGACCTGGGTTTTACCGAAGCGGACCGGATTGAGAATATCCGGCGCGTCGGCGAGGTTGCGAAACTTATGGTGGACGCAGGACTGATTGTCCTGACAGCCTTCATCTCGCCCTTCCGCGCCGAACGCGACATGGTGCGCCAGATGATCCCGGCGGGCGAGTTTGTGGAGATCTATGTCGACACCCCGCTCGCTGTCGCCGAACAGCGCGACGTGAAGGGCCTTTACAAGAAAGCCCGTGCGGGCGAACTCAAGAACTTCACCGGGATCGACAGTCCCTATGAGCCGCCGGAAGTGCCGGAAATCCGTGTGAACACGGCAGAAATGAGCGCGGAAGAAGCCGCCGACTATATCATTCAGCAGCTCTTGCCGCTGAAATAGGGGGAATAAGGGTGTCGATGACGGATGCGGAACTGGCCGCCCATTTGGCCGAAGTTGCGGGGCGACTGCTGATCGAGGTGCGGTCGTCCAATGTGCTCAGCCTGAAGTCGTTGGGGGCCGCAGGCGATGCGACGGCCAACCAATTCCTGTGCCACGCC
>CAJBSR010000070.1 GCA_903958285.1 uncultured Sphingomonadales bacterium | reverse complement strand
CGGAGGCATCGTAATCCGGTCAGCTTTGGGCTCATAATAGGCTTGCAATCCATGATGACGCAATTTGGCAGGCATGGCGGCAAAGAATGCGTCGAGGCCAGCTTCCCGCCCCGCCGGTTCATCGACTTCCTGCACCGCCACAGGATGATAATGCTCGGGCAGTCCATCGATCTGGTCCGCATTAAAAACAGCGTAGGCTTTGAGAACACGGCGTGTTTCTTCCTCAGCCGCGCCACCTGCCGGGGCTTCTACTTCCTTGACATAGCTTTTGTAGAATATCGCTTGGCTGGATTTGGATCCTTTGCGGACTTGGCCGCCGAGTTTGACCGCTTGCGCATAGGTCATCCAGTAAGGCGACGTATAACCACAGCTTTCTGCCACCATCCAGAGCCAGAATACATTCATGCCGCGATAAGGTGTCCCGCAGGCCCGTAGCGGTCGTGAAACAGGCACGCCGCGCCAAGGTTGAACCCAAGGCTTGGTGCCAGCCTCGAGGCGCTCGATTATCTGCGCTGTTATCCGGGCGGCGGGCGATTGCTGGGTCTGCATGTCATATTTGCGGGGCATGGTCGGTATCTCCTGATGTCATCCGGACCTATTCCGGTCATGACACCAGCCCCACGCTCCCTCTTCTCTTAACGGCCGATAGCGACGCAAAACGGCCCCCTCGCATATGCGAGGGAGCCGTTCCCGTAAGTGCCCGTCTGGCCTTCCTGTCAGGAGGAGATCAGGCGGCCAATTCGGCACTCACGTGACTGTCATCGCCCTCCTCCAGCGAATTCGTCGTAGCTTGGGTATCAGCGTCGTCTTCATCACCGCACACTGCAGGTATTTCATCCGATCGTTCTGATAGCGCTACGGCAAAAGTCATGGCTGCAGGAAGCCAGCCCAGTGCCCGGTCTTTCACCTCAACTTCGGTGATGAAATTGCCCGAAAAAATGCGTTCAGCACTGGCAGCCAGGTCGCCCTTTTTCGAAGCGGTAAAGCGCGACGACAATGTTGCACCACCAACGTCAGCAAGTGCGTCCAGTATGACCGATTTGGATACGCGGTCAAAGAAGTTGGCAGCGGTCGGCCGCCACCAGGCAGCCATGTCGATTCCCATCAGGCGGCCCAAATGGTCATGGAACATGTTGCTACGGCCATCTTGCATGTTGAGGCTGGCTTCCAGCGTCCGGCCAACAACCCAACCGAGCCATGCGGCGCGCGCTGCCTCGCCGAGACTGCGGAACAGGTCGAACCGGACCGTTACCGTGTCGCCTGCCCGCCAACTTTCATCGAGGCAGGAACGCAGTTCGGCAAGCGAAGCGGTTGCAGCGGCGTCATGGGCGACAAAGCCGTGCGCCGGACCTGATGCGGCCGCTCCGCGGATCGTTAGGCCTGGCGTTGGTCCAAAGCGCGTCGTGTCTGACTCCGCTAGCGCAAACACAAACAGATCGAGGGCAAGGCCCGGATCACTTGCGACATGAAGAGCCAGGACGTCACGGCGCTGCATTGCCAATTCGTCCACAAGCCGCTGCGACATTGCCGCCCGCTTGGATTTTGGG
>CAJBSR010000069.1 GCA_903958285.1 uncultured Sphingomonadales bacterium | reverse complement strand
GTAGTGGAGGGCTGAGCCCATGGCATTCCAGAGTAAGAAGGCCAAGAAGCTGGCCACCATCGTCAACCGTGAAAAGCTGTATGGCGTCACGGAAGCCATCGCGCTGATCAAGGAAAACGCGACGTCGAAGTTCGACGAGACGATCGAAGTTGCGCTCAACCTTGGTGTTGATCCGCGTCATGCCGACCAGATGGTCCGTGGCGTCGTCTCGCTGCCCAAGGGCACCGGCAAGACCGTTCGTGTCGCTGTGTTCGCCAAGGATGCGAAGGCTGAAGAAGCCCTCGCCGCTGGCGCAGACATTGTGGGCGCTGACGATCTCATCGAACAGATCACCAACGGCAACATCGATTTCGATCGCTGCATCGCCACCCCGGACATGATGGGCCTCGTTGGCCGCGTCGCCAAGATCCTTGGTCCTAAGGGCATGATGCCGAACCCGAAGCTCGGCACTGTGACGCCGAACGTCGGTCAGGCCGTGAAGGACGCCAAGGGCGGCCAGGTTGAATACCGCGTCGAAAAGGCCGGCATCATCCATTCGGGTATCGGCAAGGCGTCGTTCTCGGCAGAAGACCTGCGCGAAAACTTTGACGCGCTTGTTGCCGCCATCGTGCGTGCCAAGCCGTCGGGCGCGAAGGGCAAGTATCTGCGCAAGGCCGCCATCAGCTCGTCGATGGGCCCGGGCATCCGCCTGGACGTCGCCGAACTCGGCAACGCCTAATTGAATTTGCAGGGAACGGCCTTCGGGTCGCCCCTGCGGAAAAGAACCGGCCTTCGGGCCGGTTCACCGTCCGAGACAGCAGGTGAAGGACATGACGTCCTTCTTAATTGCCTGCCTAGGCGGGGACATGGACTACCAACAGTCTCCTTTTTCAAAGAGACTGCCATTCCCCACGGACAATAGGCTGACCGCTAAGGCTTAGGCTGGATCGGTTGACCGAACGGTTTGCGGATGGGCCGCAAGCCGAATGTTGAAGGAGAATGGCATGGATCGTGCTCAAAAGGCCGATGCTGTCGCTGAACTCAAGAGCGTCTTTAACGAGGTTGGGGTGGTTGTTGTCACCCGTAATCTCGGGCTCACCGTCGCGGACTCGACGGCGCTGCGTACGAAGATGCGTGAGGCTGGCGCCAGCTATAAGGTCGCTAAGAACCGACTCGCCAAGCTTGCTTCCCAGGACACCGCTTATGCCGGCATCAGCGATCTGCTGACCGGCCCGACGGGCCTTGCTTCCTCGATCGATCCGGTCGCGGCTGCAAAGATCGTCGTTGAATTCGCCAAGACGAACGACAAGCTCGAAATCGTCGGCGGATCCATGGGCGCACAAGTTCTGGATGCAAATGGCATCAAGGCTCTGGCAACTCTGCCGTCGCTTGATGAACTACGCGCTAAGATCGTGGGCCTTGTACAGGCACCTGCGACCAAGGTCGTCCAGATCGTCCAGGCACCAGCAGGACAGCTCGCACGCGTATTTGGGGCTTATGCCGCCAAAGACGCTGCCTGATTTTGACACTTAACTGAAACTTATGCGGGCATGATGTCCCGCGCATTGGAGACTTAAAATGGCTGATTTGAACAAGATCGTTGATGACCTTTCGGCTCTGACCGTTCTGGAAGCTGCTGAGCTTTCGAAGCTTCTTGAAGAAAAGTGGGGCGTTTCGGCTGCTGCTGCTGTGGCCGTTGCTGCACCGGCTGCTGGCGGCGCTGCTCCGGCTGCTGAAGAGCAGAGCGAATTCGACGTCATCCTCGTCGGCGACGGCGGCAACAAGATCGCCGTCATCAAGGAAGTCCGCGCCATCACCGGTCTCGGCCTGACGGAAGCTAAGGCTCTCGTTGAGTCGGCTCCGAAGGCGATCAAGGAAGGCGTCAGCAAGGACGAAGCTGCTAAGGTTCAGGCCCAGCTCGTTGGTGCCGGTGCCCAGGTCGAAGTTAAGTAAGCTTCGAACTTCGGTTTTAGATCAAGGGCGGTCCCGCAAGGGGCCGCCCTTTTTCGTTGCGCCAAAGGCGGCTAGGGCGGCGTTATGATTACACGCATCGCCCTCATCACCGGTGTTCAGGAAGAAGCCGACGCCTTCTGCCCGGATGCAACGACCCATCACAGCACGCATGCGGGCTTCAACGTCCGCCATGTGTCGCTCGGGCGTCGCACGGTGGTGGTGGCCTGTTCGGGCGTGGGGAAGGTCAATGCAGCGACGGCGGCGACCCTTCTCGCCCATCTTCACGACGCCCAGTTGCTGATGATCATCGGCACGGCAGGCAAGATCGGCGACCACACTGGCGATTGCTTCTACATCCACGAAGCCGTGCAGAATGATTATGGCGCGCGTCGCCCCGATGGCTTCGCGCATTATCGCGGCGGCAGCTGGCCGATCGGCCCCGCCGACACGACCCCCTTCCGCGCGATAGAAGCGCCGCACTGTGACCTCCCCCGCGCCCGCATTGCGACGGGGGATGCCTTTATCGAATGCCCCGACCATGCGCGCGAGATGGCGGTGCAATTGGGTGCGACGCTGGTCGATATGGAAACAGCAGCGGTCGCGCAAACGGCCGAACGGCTCGGCCTGCCTTGGATGGCCATCAAGGCGACAACGGATGATGCCAATGGCGAGAGCGCCGGAGACTTCTCCGCCAACCTCACCCGCGCGGCACGACGGGCGGCGGAAGCGGCAGAGGCGGTGCTTCGGGGCGATCTTTCGCTCTAAAGGGCCAGTGCCCTAACCACTCCCGTTTGCCCTGAGCTTGTCGAAGGGCTGCACTTTGTGGTGCGCTGAAGAGCACAGAAGAACAGTGCTTCGACAGGCTCAGCACAAACGGGTTGGGGTCTCCAAAGTCGAGGATGGCCTAAGCGACCCCCCGCACCTCAACCGGAACCCCGGACAGCGCGGCGTTGCCCGAGAGCGGGTCCATCGCGGTCTCATCCGTCAGGTCGTTGATGCTGACGCCCGCATGCGCCTGTGCGACCCCCATGCGGATGCCGGGCAGGCTATGGCCCCAGCCATGTGGGATGGAGACGGTGCCGGGCATCATATCGTCGGTGACCTCGACCTTGAGCTGCACCGAGCCGGTACGCGAGCTGACCTCGGCCATGCCACCATCACCGAGATTGCGGGCGCGGGCATCGTCGGGGTGGATCAACAACGTGCAACGGTCTGCCCCCTTTACCAGCCGCGCGCTGTTGTGCAGCCAGCTGTTGTTCGACCGCACATGCCGCCGCCCGATGAGCCGCAGATGCGTGCCCGATTGCGTGGCAGGTTCCGCCGCCAGCCGAACCAAATCCCCAACAAACTCTTCCGGCGCGATGTCGATGGTCTTGTCGGGCGTCTTCAGCCGGTCGGGCAATTTGCCTGCGGTCAGCGGGCCGAAGTCCATGCC
>CAJBSR010000068.1 GCA_903958285.1 uncultured Sphingomonadales bacterium | reverse complement strand
CGGGCAAGGATGTCAGCGAGGCTCATTTGGATTAGGCTTCCGGTGCTGCGAAGGCGCAGATCTTGTTGCCAACGGGGTCGCGAAGATAAGCGCCATAGGGGTTGCCGGGAGCGCCCGCGCGGTGGCCGGGGGCGCCCTCATCGGTGCCGCCGTTGGCGATGCCACCTGCATGGAACGCATCGACAGCTGCCTTGTCAGGGGCCTGAAAGCCGAGTGTGCCGCCGTTGGAATGGGTCGCAGGCGCGCCATCAGCGGGCGTCATGACGAGGAGCTTGCCGGTTGGCGTGGCATAAACGCAGGTGCGCTCATTGACTTGACCGATGCTGGCGACACCGAGCGCGCCAAGGGCTGCATCATAAAACTTCTTTGAGGTCTCAAGGTCTTGAGCAGAAACGCAGATATGCGTGAACATCTAATAGTTCCAATCGGTCCGGGGGAGGGAGACAGGGGGCACGAGGCCCCCTGCCGAAATTACATGCGCTTCAGGGCGCAGATCTTGTTGCCCGAGGGATCGCGCAGATAGGCGAGATACATCTTGCCCATATCGCCTTCACGGATACCGGGGGCATCTTCGCAGGTCGTGCCGCCATTGGCGACGCCTGCAGCGTGCCAAGCGTCACCCTGTTCAGGCGAGGTGACGTTGAAGCCGATCGTGCCACCATTTGCCGCGCAAGCAGGTTCGCCGTTGATCGGAGTGCTGATGGCGAAAATGCCGGTTTCGGTCATGTAGAAGACACGACCCTTATCGTCCTGATGGCCAGGGCCGATGCCGAGGGCACCGAGAACGGCGTCATAGAACTTCTTCGACGCTGCGAGATCGGTTGCGCCAAGCATGATGTGACTGAACATTGCTTCTCTCCTTTAAATTTGATTCGCGGACTTAGAATACCACGACAGAGCGGATCGACTTACCTGCGTGCATCAGATCAAACGCCGTGTTGATCTCTTCGAGGCCCATGACGTGGGTGATCATGGGATCGATTTCAATCTTGCCCTGCATGTACATGTCGACGATCTTTGGAACGTCGGTCCGGCCCTTGGCGCCGCCGAAAGCAGTCCCGCGCCAGTTGCGGCCGGTGACGAGCTGGAACGGGCGCGTGGCGATTTCCTTGCCGGCTTCAGCCACACCGATGATGATCGACGTGCCCCAACCGCGATGGCAGGCTTCAAGCGCGGTGCGCATCACTTCGGTGTTGCCCGTGGCGTCGAAGGTGTAGTCTGCACCGCCGTCAGTCATGGCAACGATCTTGGCCACGACGTCTTCGCGGCTCATGCCCTTCGAGTTGAGGAAGTCGGTCATGCCGAACTTGCGGCCCCATTCCTCACGGTCGGGGTTGATGTCCACGCCGATGATCTTGTTTGCACCTGCAAGGCGTGCGCCCTGAATGACGTTGAGACCAATGCCACCAAGTCCGAAGATGACGACGTTATCGCCGACCTGAACCTTGGCTGTGTTGATGACAGCGCCAACGCCTGTCGTCACGCCGCAACCAATGTAGCAGCTGGACTGGAACGGCGCGTCCTGACGGATCTTGGCCAGCGCGATTTCCGGGAGAACCGTGAAGTTCGAAAAGGTCGAGCAGCCCATATAATGAAAGACCGTCTGGCCCTTATAGCTGAAGCGGCTGGTGCCGTCCGGCATCACGCCCTTGCCCTGTGTCGCGCGGATGGCGGTGCACAGGTTTGTCTTGCCGGACAGGCAAGACTTACACTGGCGGCATTCCGGCGTGTAGAGCGGGATAACGTGATCGCCGGGGGTGACAGATGTTACACCTGCGCCGACTTCGCGGACAATGCCGGCACCTTCATGGCCAAGCACGCTTGGGAAGATGCCTTCGCTGTCGAACCCGTCGAGCGTGTAGGCGTCCGTATGGCAGATGCCGGTCGCCATGATTTCAACGAGGACTTCACCGGCCTTCGGGCCTTCCAGATCAAGCTCGACAATCTCAAGCGGCTTCTTGGCTTCAAATGCGACAGCGGCACGTGTCTTCACGTTCGACTCTCCTCTAACGGGTCTAAAAAATGCTCCCTAGCCGCGCAAAAGCGGGCCGTCCAACACCCTTCTCTTTTATGTATGCGGCACTTACAAAAACGCATCACGGCGTCAACGGGGCGTTGTTGCGTCTATCGCGGGGTGCGGGCCAAAAAGCTGAGATGTGCATCGGCAAAGGCCTGCGGATCCTCAATCATCGGAACATGCCCTAGATGGTCAAAAACCACAGCTTCGCTGCCTTTGATGCGGGCCTCCAGAACGTCGACTGCACTGACGTCGATTAACCGGTCATGCTTGCCCCAGATGATAAGCGTTGGGCATTTCACTTCGTGCAAGCGGTCGTTGACCGGGTTTTCGAGCGAGTCCCGCGCGATAGCCAAAAAGATTTTGTCGAGGAGGGCTTCGCGCCCCTTTGCTTCATCGAACATGACTTTCTTGAACTGGCCGGGGATCGGCCGGGGCTTGTGCGCCACGAAGGCCATGAGTTGATCAATGTCGGTCGGTTTGCGCACGACAAGCGGGTTCTGGCCTTCCGTCACCAGTTTCTGCAATTCGCTTTCATTGGCGCCGGTCACGCCCGCATTGTTCACCAAGGTCAGCGTGGTCAGCCGATGGCCATGGTCAAGCGCAGCCTGAAGCGCGATGAAGCCGCCCATGCTGTTGCCGGCGATGTGGCATTTCTCAATGCCCATAGCGTCCAGAAACTCGATCAGGCGGCCCGTCTGCGCCGCAATTGAATAGTCCCGATCAGTGGAAACATCGCTCTCGCCAAAGCCGGGCAGGTCAGGTGAGATCATCCGGTATTTGTCGGTAAAGTGATGGGCTGCAAACGACCAACTGTCCTTGTCCGCGCCGAAGCCGTGCACAAAGACGATGACCTCTCCGTCTGCAGGGCCGCCTTCCAGATAGGGCCATTCCGCGCCATTCACCCGTACGCTCTTTTGAACGAGCCTTCCTTTGCGGCGCAGTGCCTTTTGGAATTGGCGGTACAGGATGGCAGGGGACACGACATAGAGCAGCACCGGGATGGCGATGAAAATTGCCGCGAAGGCGAGAAGGTAGTTCATGATATCAAAGGCTTTCATCTATTTTT
>CAJBSR010000067.1 GCA_903958285.1 uncultured Sphingomonadales bacterium | reverse complement strand
GTTTGTCATATGCTGAGCGAGCACTTGTTGGCGTATAGCACTACCCTCGGGACTGCCCATAAACCCTGCCACTAGCACAAAAAATCCAACGATAAAAGTCAGCGCTCCGAGGATCGGCCAGCCCCGAACATCATCAGTTTTATCAGTCCGACCAGGACCAACCGGGGGTTGAGAGCCTGCCGAGGAACGGCTGGATTTCTCCTCATCGGAGCGAATTCGAGCTGCCTCTGCAGCACGCCGTTCATCTTCCATCTTTGCGTTAGCCCGCTCACGGGCGAGCCGTTCTTCCCGTTTGGCTTCCTCGGCCTTCTCCTTCTCTGCCTGTCTTCGACGAGTTTCAGCCAAGATGAACTGGCTCAGCGGGGCCCAATCGCTCATGCCGTTATGCCAATAAAAGTCGGCATCTTTCAAGGTTCCTTTCGCGTGAAGCGAGATCACCTCATCTGCCGGAAACGTCCCAATCTCTTTTCCCTGCCTGGAGATTCTGACCTTAAGAGGTTCACTCATGGTAAAACCACATTGGTGATGAGCCACAGGTTAAGGCAAACCCTTAAAGAACCTTGGAGAGTTAAATGAGTCAAAATCGCTAGAGTGATCCTCAGCGCAGATGTTTCGGATGCCCACGTTCCGCCGCGTTCCGGGCGATGATCTTACGGTAGTGCTGCACGCGTTCCTGCGCGAGAGCCAGCTCCGCCGGGGTGAGACTGGCTTGGAGGTCGGCCAGGGCTTGGGCCTTCTTGGCGTCACGCGGACCTGCCAACAGCCGTAGGGTACAGGCTTCCACCAGGTCCTTAGGGACGCCTTCGCCTCGCTGATAGGCGTCGGCAAGCATGCCCTGCGCGCTGGCGGAGCCCTGCTCAGCGGCCTTGCGCCACCAGCTGGCGGCCAGGATGGGATCCTTGGCCACGCCGAGACCATAACTGTAGCAAAGGGGTCAGGCCGTAGTTGGACTAGGGTGTAGATTAAATCGGGCTTTTATGCCGTTTTTAACTACACCCTGCCGTTGCTACGGCCTGACCCTTTTTACGGCCCACGACCTCCTTGCCGGCCCGGACGATTGCAACCTGTAGGGGTGAACTCAAAGTGGAATTACAATGTAGAGCGACCAGGATCGGTGATAACCAATCGATCCCATGTTGCTGAAAGAATGAAGCCCCACGCCCAGCCTAGCCATAGGCTAATGTTAACTGGAATCGGACGGCTCATCGTCATGGAGGGTGCTGTCTATTTAGCTGCGGCGACAATCGCGCGCATGGCATCACGGGCATCCAGCAACGCCAGAGTCGGATCCGCCGCTTTAAAATCAAAACCGACCACAACCGCACGAAGCTTTTGCCGTCCGACATCTCCTGCGGGACCGGCATCCAATTCGCTCAGGCACCGCGACTCCATCACTTTTAGCAAAGTTGGGAAGTTCGCCGGGTTATTTCGTTCGTGACGGGTGACCCAAAAAGAAGGGGTGTCGATAAACTTAGCATAATCGTCGAGCACCTGTGACCAAGCGGTGGCAGCCACGAAACCGGCGCTGATGCCAGCGCCGGCGCGGCCAGTGGCACCGAAGGCGCCCATACCATGCTGTATCATCCACGCCGGATGGTAGGATGGCGGGCCCGACTTGCGTGCCCATTCCAAGACCGCGCGATGGTCTTCCACCCCAATAGTCTGACTGCCCCCACCCCAAGACAACACACGCTCATTAGCGGGCTGCATAGTCAAGACACCAAAGGCTTGGTGGGCCGTCCGGTCCGCGACCCGTTTCTGGTCAAACTGGGACTGCAGTCGGGCCGCTAGCCCAAGCTGAAAAGCCGCGCGGGGATGCTGGGGAAAAAGCTCGACGGCTCGAACGAGCAGATCGACCGGGTTATTCTCCGGTTTGATTGCCTCTAAAGCACTTCCCGTGAAGACGGTATTGGGACTCAGGTTGCCGATCGTTTCCACGTTGGTGATATTACCCTTCTTGGTAATGACCACGCGCGCCCCGTCCAGGGTCGTGACGGTCTTCTCGGCGGGGGGAGTTCCCTTGCTCGGGGTGTTACGATTCAAGGCATCGAGACTCTTCGCGGCCACGGGATGCCCTTGTTGAGCGGCCTTGCGATACCACTTCACCGCCTCGGCCTCATCTTTCGCCACGCCATCGCCGTTGGCATAGCTGTTCCCAAGATTATACTGGGATGGCGAGTCGCCTTGTTCAGCGGCCTTGCGAAACCACTTCACCGCCTCGACCTGATTCATCGCCACGCCTAAGCCGATGGCGTAGCACCCACCCAGGTTGGATTGGGCTGGGGCATACCCCTGCTCAGCGGCCTTGCGAGTCCACTTCGCCGCCTCGGCAAGATTCTGCGACACTCCTTCACCGCTGGCGTAGTAAGCCGCTAGGCTGCATTGGGCGCTAACAAAACCTTGGTCCGCAGCCTTGCGCATCCATTTCGCTGCCTCGACTGGATCCTTCGTGACGCCGTTACCATTGTCGTAGCAATTAGCTAAGCTGAACTGAGCC
>CAJBSR010000066.1 GCA_903958285.1 uncultured Sphingomonadales bacterium | reverse complement strand
ACAAATCATTGTCGAACCGGCCACGGATCTGTTCGGGGACGTCATTATGCCCATCGACGACGGGCGATGCCTTGAGCGCGGCGCGCGCGATCTGTTCAGGGGTGGCTGCAAGCGCCGTTTGGGCAAGGCATAGGGCGAGGATGGTGGTGAGGCTGTGCTTGATCATGCCTTAGGCTTAACGGCCCTGTCGGACCTGTCAAAGTGCTTTCACCAAGTGACCTTAAGAACGTCACGACTTGCCAATTGATGGGAGTCCCATCAAGAGCGGCGCAACATCTGCCAGTGAAGGAACACGCCATGACTCTTGAGACCGTTTCCACCAATCGCAGCCATGGCGGCACCCAAGGCGTCTACAAGCATGCGTCGTCTGCGACGGGCACAGAGATGACCTTTTCGGTCTTCGTGCCGGATCATGCGCCGGGCACAAAGCTGCCGGTCGTCTGGTATCTGTCGGGCCTGACCTGCACCCATGCGAATGTGACCGACAAGGGCGAATTCCGCGCAATCTGTGCCGAACTCGGCATCATCTTCGTTGCACCAGATACGAGCCCACGGGGAGAAGGCGTCGCCGATGATGCGGACGCGGCCTATGATTTCGGGCTGGGTGCAGGCTTCTACGTCAACGCGACCCAAGAGCCATTTGCCGCGCATTACCGGATGCGCGATTATATTGAGCAGGAACTGCCCGCGCTTGAGGCCGCCAACTTCCCCGTCGACGTGGCGCGGCAGGGGATCACCGGCCAGTCGAGGGGCGGGCATGGTGCGCTGACCATTGCGCTGCGCAATCCGGATCGTTTCAAGAGCACCTCGGCTTTTGCGCCAATCGTCTCACCAACCAACTGCCCTTGGGGCCATAAGGCGCTGCGCGGCTATCTGGGCGATGATCGCGCGGCTTGGGCGGAATATGACGCCTGCGCCTTGATCGAAGGCGGCGCGCGCCTGCCTGATCTGCTGGTGGATCAGGGCGACGCGGACAACTTCCTTGTCGAACAGTTGAAGCCGGAACTGCTGCAGGCCGCCTGCGATGCCGCCGGGCAGAAGCTCACGCTGCGGATGCAGCCGGGCTATGACCACAGCTATTACTTCATCTCCACCTTCATGGCAGACCATCTGCGCTGGCACGCAGAACGGCTTGGCTAAAGGCTGACGACCTTATTTTGTGGGCGCGGCGCTCTCCGGCGCAACGACCATGGAGAAGGTCTTATTTGCCTTGAGATAGCGCTTCGCCAGCCTCTGCAAGGTGGCGGGCGTCATCGATTTCAGGTCTGCCCCCCAGCTCAGCAGATTGTCGACGCGCATCGGCTCGCTGGTCGCGCCGGACAGTTGCGACAGCCAGAACATGTTGCCCGTCTGCGCGCGGGCTAGGCGTTGCAGCATCGGGCCGACGGCGCGCTGCAATTCGTCTGGTGTCACGGGTTTTGACGCAAGGTCCTTTGCAATGGCGCGGGCGCGCACAAAGAAGGCATCAACCGATTCCGGCTTCACCTGCGCCATCACAGTAAAGTTGCCGCCGCTGTTGAAGGTGGACGGCCAGCTGCTGGAGACATCCGGGCTATAGCTTGCGCCTTCGCCTTCGCGGAACTGCTCGAACAGACGGTCTGTGAAGATCCCCGCCAGCATATCCAGCTGACGGCCGGTACGGACGTTGGCCATGCCGCCGCCTGTCGCCCAGGAAAGGACAGCCACTGCCTGATCTGGAGAGCCCTTATGCGTCAGGCGGACGGGCGTCTTGGTGGGCTTTGGCCCGGATGACATGTCGCTACCCTTGAGCGCAACCGCCACAGGCCGGGCGGGCAACGCCCCAAAGGTTTCAAGGATGATCGGCTTGACCGCATCAGGATCAAAGTCGCCAAAGATGGACAGCTCGATGGGGCCAGTCGCAAGCACCGGCTCCCAGAAGGCGCGGAAAGCCTCGGGCGTCAGGGCTTCCGCGTCCGCCTTGCCGGGGGTGCTCCAGCGCTTGTCGCCGCCGCGCAGATATTGGCCAAGCTCTCGGCCAACCACATCACGCGGCGAGGAATCGGCGGTGCGCAGGCCAAGGATCGCGGCGGCCTTTGTTCGAATAACAGGTGCCGGGTCCCAGCCGGGGGCGGTGAATTTTGCGGCCATCAGCTTGAGCTGATCGGCAAGATCCGCCGGGCGGGTTAGGGCCCGCATGGTGAAGGCGCTTTCGCCGGTTTCAATCGCCATGTTGATCTGGCGGCCGCTGGTCATGCGTTCCAACTGGTCCTGCTTCAGCGTGCCGATGCCACTTTGCACAAGCGCGCCCGGACCCGCCCAAGCCGCCGTCAGGCGATCACGCGGCAGGGCCTTCATGCCATTGCCGAAACGGGCGGAGACATACACCCGGCCGGCCTCAGACGAAGATGGGCTGAGCATAACCTTGGTCCCGTTGGACAGCGTGAGGACGTCAAGATCGACGCCCTTAAACCGCTGCGTGCCGGTGATGGTGCCTGCCGGACCGGCCTTTGGCAGTTGATCGAACGTGATCTGCGCCTGATCGCGATCTGTTGTGATCGCCGTGACAGGCGCCGCGATGGCGGCAGCAAGTTGTTCTGCACCATCAGCCTGTTCGGTCTGACTGGACACAAAGGCGCGCGGGCCGATGCCGGAAAAGAGGCGCTGGGTAGCCTTCAGCACATCTGCCGGACGGATCTTGTCCTTCAGCGCACCAAAGACATCACGGGCCACTTCCGGGCTGGCGACTGTCTCACGAATGTTGACGGCCTCGACCAGATCATCCGCCTGTTTGGCGCTGGCCTCTGCGCGGGCCGTTTCCACCTGTACGTCGAGAAGGGCTGTGAATTCGTTGGTTTCCCGATCAATCTCCGCCTGCGTCGGCAGGTTGACGAGCGCATCGGCAATGACGGCGCGGACATCGCCCAAGGCAAGACGCCAGTCTTCGCCCAAAGGGATGATCGAGACAAAGGTCGCGTCGGTGGAGCGCGCGACATTTTCCTGCTGCACATCGGCCTGAAGGAAGCTTCCGCCAGCACGGGCGCGCTGTTCCAGACGGCGGTTGATGAGGCGGGAGGCCACGATTTCGATAAGGCGCCCTTGGTTGAGGGCAATCGTATCATCCACCTGCGTCCAAGGACGAAGCCAAGCAAGGCTGACGGACGTTGGCAGGCCGGGTTCTGCGATAAAACTGGTTGTCGGTGCGGTGGGCGTCGGGTGGCCAAGGTCGACGGAGGGGACGGGGCCTGCGGCGACCGGCTTCCAGTCCGAAAAATACTTGCTGATCAGTTGTGCGAAGACCACCGGATCGCCGTCACCCGACATGGCGATCACTGTGTTGTCAGGGCGGTACCAACGGTCGTGAAAGCCGCGCAGAGAAGCGGATGTGGCCTTGGCGAGCGAGTCCAGATTGCCGATGGGGGAGCGGTCGGCCAAGGGCTGGCCCGCATAAAAGAGCTTGGAGGCAGCATCGGCGATGCGGACCTGTGCGCCATCCTGTTCGCGCGCTTCGGCAGAAACGGTGCGGCGTTCCGCATCGACTTCCGCTGCTGAAATCGTCGGGCCGGACATCATGCCCGACAGGATCTTCATGCTCTCATTCAGCGCGGGGAAGCCTGCATTGGGCAGGTCCAGCTTATAGACGGTCTGCGTGGGCGAAGTTATCGCGTTGCTGTCATTACCGAAGGTCGCGCCCAGCCGCTGCCACACGCGCTTGGCCTCTCCATCGGTCACATATTTGGAGCCGCGGAACGACAGATGCTCGATGAAATGAGCATAGCCGCGCTCATTCTCACGCTCCATCAGCGAGCCTGCATCAATCGCCACACGGATCGAGACCTGCCCCGGTGGCACGCGGTTGCGGCGCACGGCATAGCGCAGGCCATTGGGCAGCTCGCCGAAGATCCACTGCTTGTCGACCGGGATGTCGCTGTTCTTGTAAAGCCAGGGGACATCGGCTTCGACAGGCGCAACCTTGGTCGCGGCGGCCTTCGGCTTTGCGGGGGTTTTGGCGGCCGGAGAAGCGGCGACAAGGGCGAAGCCCGATAGGGCGAGCGTAAGGGAACGCAGGAAGGGGAAACGCATGGCGTATTTGCTAACCATCCATGCCCATGAAAGCCAATGAAAAACCGGCAATGCCGTCTGGCGCCTGTGCGCCGACCATGCCACATTGGCCGGCAACGGAGGTATTATGGCAGAATATAGATCCGCATCCTATTCGGCGACGAAGGCCGGTATCGGCTTTGGCAGTGCGCTGGCGATCACCATATCCTGGTCGCTGCACAAATCAGTGCTGTGGGCGATCATCCACGGCTTTTTCTCCTGGTTTTACGTTGCCTATTACGTGTTCTTCAAATGACCGATGATCCGCTGCGGAACCTGATCCGCACCATCCCGGACTTTCCGAAGCCCGGCATCCAGTTCCGCGATATCACCACTGTGCTGCGCGATGCGGAGGGGTTCGGCATCGCCATTCAGCGGATGCGCGCGGCGCTCGCCGGGCATGATGTGAACATGATTGCGGGGATCGAAGCACGCGGCTTCATCTTCGGCGCGGCCTTGGCGCGGGAGATGGGGCTGGGCTTCGTCCCCATTCGCAAGAAAGACAAGCTGCCCGGCCGGACCATCGGGATGAACTATGCGCTCGAATATGGGCAGGACCGGATCGAGATCCACGACGATGCGGTGGGCAAGGGAGACCGGATTGCGCTCATCGATGATCTGATCGCGACGGGCGGCACCGCGATTGCGGCCACCCGCCTGCTGCGCTCGGCCGGAACCGAGGTGCCGGTCGCGGTGTTCTTGGTCGACCTGCCTGATCTCGGCGGGGCGGACCGGCTTTCGGAAGAAGGGCCCGTCGTCCACAGCCTCGTTGCGTTTGACGGGCACTGACGTTTCGCTGGCATCCGGTGATCTGAACCGGTAGCGCAGATTCATGCCCAAGCACCCCCATCACAGCAAGTCCAAGGGTCTTCCGACCCGCCAGCAGATCCTAGACTTCATCACCACGTCCGACACGGCGGCGGGCAAGCGCGAGATTGCGCGCGCCTTTGGCCTGCTGGGCAATGAGAAGATCGCGCTGAAGGCGCTGCTCAAGGACATGGCGGATGAAGGGCTGATCGACAGCGCGCCCGGTCGGGCCTTCCACAAGATGGGCGGGCTGCCCAAGGTGACGGTGCTGCGCATTGTGGATGTGGACGACGCACAGGTCATCGCCATTCCTGAACATTGGGAGGCCGAAGGCAAGCCGCCGCCGCGCCTGCGCGTTGTGGAGCACGGCAAGCGGTCCGCGCTGGGCGTGGGCGACCGCATTCTCGCCCGCACCGAAGAACAGGGCGCAGGCTATGTCGCCCACCCGATGAAGAAGCTGGCGCGGAGTGAGGAGCAATTGCTCGGCGTCGTGGCCAAGGACGGGGACCGATACTGGCTGCGCGCCATCGACAAGCGGGAGCGGCGAGATACGCCCATTTCTGATCTGGGTGAGGCGGGTGAGGGCAACCTTGTGCTCGCGGAGAAAACAGGTCGTCCGCCGCGCATCACAGCGAAGGTGGTGGAAATCCTTGGCGATCCGTTCGCGCCCAAATCCTTCAGCCTCATCGCCATCCACAAGTTCAACATCCCGCACGTCTTTTCGGAGGAGCTGTTGCAGGAAGCCGAGAAGATGGCCGCGCTCGATCTGGGTGAGCGGGAAGACCTGCGCCATCTGCCCATCGTCGCGATTGACCCTGTGGATGCGCGCGACTTTGACGATGCCGTCTGGGCCTCCCCGCGGGATGATGGCGGGTTTGATGCGATTGTCGCCATTGCCGATGTCAGCTTCTACGTCCGCCCCGGCAGCGCGCTCGACCGTGAGGCGCGCAAGCGCGGCAACAGCGTCTACTTCCCCGATCGCGTCGTGCCGATGTTGCCGGAACACCTGTCCGCCGACGTCTGCTCGTTGCGGGCGGGGGAAGATCGTGCGGCGATGGCGTGCCACATGGTCATTGATGCCAAGGGCCAGATGGTCAGCTGGCGCTTCTCCCGCGCGGTCATCAAGGTCGCAGCGAACATCCCCTATGAGGATGCACAGGCCGCGATTGACGGTGTGAAGCCCCATGACCTAACGGAAGTCGCGCTGCGCCCGTTATGGGCGTGCTGGGCGCTGCTGTTCAAGGCGCGGGAAAAGCGGGAGCCGCTGGACCTTGACCTGCCCGAACGCCGTGTGGAGCTGGATGAGAAAGGCCGCATCCAATCCGTCGCGCCGCGTGAACGGCTGGATGCGCATAAGCTGATCGAGGATTATATGATCGCGGCCAACGTCGCCGCCGCCAAGGCGCTGGAGGCGAAGAAGGCGCCGGTCATGTACCGCATCCATGAACCGCCGAGCCGCGAAAAGCTCGTCGCGCTCAAGGAATATCTGGCGACGTTTGAGATTGCCTTTGCGCTGGGGCAGGTCATCACGCCCGCCACCTTCAACCGGCTGATCGACAAGCTGGGCGAGGTTGAGTTCCGCACCGAGGTGATGGAGCAGATCCTGCGCAGCCAGACACAGGCCTATTACGGCCCGCAGAACAGCGGCCATTTCGGCCTCTCGCTCGGGTCCTACGCGCACTTCACTTCGCCCATCCGCCGCTATTCGGATTTGATCGTCCACCGTTCGCTCGTGGGTGCCTACGGCCTGAACCCGCAGGCCGAGGCGACCGCGCTGACCAAGGATGATGCCGAGCGGATGAAGCTCATCGGCGAGGTGATCTCCGCTGCCGAACGCCGCGCGATGGAGGCGGAGCGCGAGACCGTGGACCGCTATGTCGCCGCCTTCCTCGCCATGCGCGTGGGCGAGGTGGTCGCCACGCGGATCACCGGCGTCACCAATTTCGGCTTCTTCGCCACCGTCGAAGGGCTGGGCGGCGACGGGCTGGTGCCGATCTCCACGCTGGGCACCGAATATTTCCGCTTTGATGAGGCGCACAAATCCCTTGTCGGGGAGCAGACCGGCGAGACCTACCGCATCGGCCAGCACATCGATTTGCGTTTGGCAGAGGCCAACCCCATTTCAGGCGCACTGCGTTTTGAATTGCCGGAAGGGGCGAGCCACTTGCCCATGCCCGGCGGGAACAGAGGCCGCGATGGCGACAAAGGAAAAGACCGCAAAGACCGCGTCCGCCGCCCCGCAATGGGTAAGCGCGGACGACCGGGCAATATCCGCCATCAGGGGCGGCGGAAGTAGAGGCTCCCCCCTTTTCCGTTCGTGTCGAGCGAAGTCGAGACACCTTGTACCGCATCTGCGTCCCTCGACGTCGCTCGGGACAAACGGTGGTTTGGGCCGAAATGTCGCAGGCGACCCTCATTTGAAATCCACCCCCACAGCCCTATGAGCAGCCATGTCTCTTGATCTCTCCCGCCTGTTCATCGGCACGCTCGATTACACCATCCCCTTTGCCGCACTGGATGATGTGCGGTTTGAACGCATCCTGCGCGGCTTTGGCAGCCATTATGTCGTGCACCCGACCTCTCAGTCGAGCTTCACCTTCGCGCGCGGGGAGGGGTTTGATAAGTTTGAGAAATGGGATGCCTTTGCCTATGTCGATGGCGGCACCCTCACGCGCCTGCGGGAACAGGTGGAGCTGGAAACGGACCCCGGCTCCAACATCGCGATCCTGCCGCCCCCCTGGTCCGGCCTGCGCCTGTCCCTCAACGTCCGCGTGGTGCTCATCTTCTGGGCGCTCGCCCTCATCATCGCGCGCAGCTTTACCGGCGGGGACTGGCTCTTCTGGCTGATCGGATTCCTGACCCTCTACGGCGCGCACGTCGCGCTGATCCGGCGGAGTTTGAAGAAGAAGCTGGCGCGCTGGCTGACGCGGGAGAGCTGGAATTAGGCGGGGAGCAGCCGCTCAATCGATAAGCTCCCCGCAGTATTCAGGCCCCTCGGCCAGTTGCGGTCGGTCCAATAAAAACCCATCATT
>CAJBSR010000065.1 GCA_903958285.1 uncultured Sphingomonadales bacterium | reverse complement strand
GCCAACGAACCACCTCGATGTCGACGCGCGTGAGGCGCTTGTGCAGGCACTGAACGGATATTCCGGCGCAGTCGTCCTCGTCAGCCATGACCGGCACATGCTGGAACTGACCGCAGATCGCCTTGTCCTTGTCGACAACGGCACCGCGAAGGAATTCTCGGGCAGCATTGAAGACTATACCGACTTCATCCTCGGCAAGAATCAGCCCAAAGCCGATAGCGGTGCCAAGGGTGGCAAGAAGGGCGACCGTGCGTCTCAGGCGCAAGATCGGCAGAAAGCGCAGCAGCTCCGCAAGGATGTCAGCGCGGCCGAAGCTGAGCTGGAGCGCCTGACCAAGGAACGCAACGCGATCGACGAAGCCATGTTCGCACCAGATAAAGCCGCGCCCAAATATGCCAAGATGACGATGGGCGACCTTTCCCGACTGCGCGGCCAAGTGAATACGCAAGTGGACGCCGCCGAGCAGCGCTGGCTGGAGCTTTCGGAACAGCTGGAAACTGCGGACTGACAATTGACAGCAGCCCTCCCCTCGTGTGTTTGCACGACAAACAAGGGAGAGTTGCAGCCATGGATAATCTGTTCGATCTAACCGGCAAGGTCGCGCTGGTCACCGGCGGCAATAGCGGCATTGGCCTTGGTATGGCTGAAGGCTTGGCCAAACACGGCGCGCGCGTCGTCATCTGGGGCACCAATGCATCGAAGAATGAAGCCGCCCTTGCGCAGCTTTCCGCCCATGGTGGGACGGTGCGTGCGGCCATTGTCGATGTTGCTGATGAAGCCGCAGTCAAGGAAGGCATGGCCAATATCCTGTCCGAATTTGGCCGGATCGATCAGGCGAACGCCAATGCTGGCATAGGTCAGTCCAAGCGCGACATGTTCGACATCAGCATCGATGATTTCAAAAAGCTGGAATCGATCAACGTCCACGGCGTCTTTGCAACCCTGCGCGAAGCGGCACGCCATATGGTAGACCGCGGCGCGTCAGGAGATCGCGGCGGTTCCCTCGTCGGTATTGCCTCAACCGCCGCTGTCCATGGCGCTGCCCGCAATGAACATTATGGCGCAACCAAGGGCGCCGTCGTCTCCATGTGCCGCGCCATGGCGGTCGAGCTTGCCCGCCACGCCATCACCGTCAACGCCATCCTGCCCGGCTGGATCCGCTCCGAGATGACCGGTGCGCTGCAAACCAATGACAAGTTTAACGAACGCGTCATCGGCCGCGTGCCGATGGGCGGCTGGGGTGACGGCGCCGACTTTGCCGGGATCGCCGTCTACCTCGCCAGCAAAGCCTCCCGCTTTCACACGGGAGACTCACTGGTCATTGACGGTGGCTATACAATCTACTGAGCGGCCGAGGCCGTAGGCGTCATTAACTTGGTGGCGATCCACTTTACGGCTTCGATAAAGCCCGCGAAGAACAGCCCCCCGACGACTGTGGAAATGCCGAGGTTGATGAAGTTGACCTTCAACTGGACAAGCGGTGCGGCAGCGACCGTCAGAAACAGCATGGCCGACGCATTGAACAGCATCGGCAGGATGTTGATGACCTGAAGATAGATGCCAACAACCATGACCAACAAGCCGATGATCGTGCCTGTGCTGCCATAAAGCTGCGTGAGGTAAACGACCTGCCAGGCCAGTACGAGACCGACAATCGCCCCAAGCAACGCGGCAGGAAGCCGTTTGATATCAAGCTGTTCGATGTTCGCATAATGCCAGAGCATCAGGAAACCGCCGAACAACGACAGTTCATCAACGATGGCGCTGCCAAGGATCGCCCAGCCGACAATGGCGGCGACAATGATGGCGACAATGCCCAATCCGGCAATAGGCGACGGTGGCGCGGCGGCCTGCGGTGCTTCAGTCATGATATCCCTCTCCCTCCCCGTCATAGCGCGGGGTGAGAGCATCAGAACCTATTCAGACCCGGAGGGCAAGAGCAGGCTGGAATCGCCATAGCTGTAGAACCGGTATCGCCCGGCAATGGCATGGGCATAGGCCGCCTGCATCCGATCCCGCCCCATGATCGCGCTGACGAGCATGAACAGGGTGGACTTTGGCAAATGGAAATTGGTCATCAGCCCGTCAATCGCCTTGAAGCGGTATCCGGGCGTGATGAAAATCGAGGTGTCATTCTCAAACGGCCGAATGATGCCATCGTCACCGGTCGCGCTTTCGAGAAGCCTAAGCGAGGTCGTGCCGACAGCGATGACACGCCCGCCGCTTGCACGGACGGCATTAAGTCGATCCGCGCAGGCGGCATCAATGCGGCCCCATTCGGCGTGCATCTGATGGTCGTCGGTGTCATCGACTTTCATCGGCAGGAATGTACCCGCCCCTACATGGAGTGTTAGCGTCTCATGCGCGATGCCCGCCGCATCG
>CAJBSR010000064.1 GCA_903958285.1 uncultured Sphingomonadales bacterium | reverse complement strand
GCAACAGGTCACGCAGCGCGCGTTGGGTGAGGCGCAGTCCTTCGATAAGGTTTATGAGCAGTATCGGCTTGCGCCAGGCGTCACACGCCGCCGCATGTATTATGAAACGATGGAGCAGGTGTTGGGCAAGCTGGACAAGACGATTGTCGAAACCCCGGGCGTCGTGCCGTATCTGCCGCTTCCCGCCGCTGCACGAAAGGCGCCCGAACCGCCTGCCGCTGCTGCAACACAGGGAGCCCCACGATGATTGAGCGTCTCTTCCGCAATCCGGCAGGGCTGGCGTTCCTCGCCCTTGCCGTCGTCATCCTGATCGGCTCAACGGTGTCCTTCGTGCCGGAAACGCGCCAGGGCGTCGTTGTCCGCTTCGGTCAGCCGGTGCGCATCATCAACGCCTATAAGGCAGGCGAGAATTTTGGCGCGACGGGTGCCGGCATCATCGTCCGCATTCCCTTCGCCGAAAAGATCCAATGGCTCGACAAGCGCGTCCAGTCGATCGACATGGATGAGCAGGAAGTGCTCTCAACCGATCAGCTGAGGCTGCAGGTAGATGCCTTTGCCCGCTATCGCATTGTTGACCCGCTCAAGATGTACAAGACGGCCCGCACCGAAGAACGTCTGGGCGATGCCCTGCGGCCACTGCTTGGGTCCTCCTTGCGCAACGAACTCGGCAAAGAACCTTTTGCAGCACTGCTGAGCCCCGAACGCGGCAAGGTGATGGCCAACATCAAGGAAGGTCTAAACCGTGAAGCGCGGCAATATGGCGCGGAAGTCATCGACGTCCGCATCAAGCGCGCTGATCTGCCTAAGGGTGCGACACTTGAATCCGCGTTTGAACGGATGCGCACACGCCGTCAGCAGGAAGCAGGCACCAAGCGCGCTGAAGGTTGGAAGACCGCACAGGTCATCCGGGCAACAGCCGACGCCGAAGCGGCAAAAATCTATGCCGCCGCTTTCGGCAAGGACCCGCAATTCTATGATTTTTACCGGGCGATGCAGTCCTATAAGACGACCTTTGGCGTTGACGGGACCAAGCAGACAGGAACGACCAACCTGATCCTTTCGCCGAGCAACGACTATCTCAGGGAGTTTCGTGGGGGACAATAAGACTGATTGAACAGACACTTCTGTTCAATTTCGGTTCAGGCCTATCGCGCCATTCCCTCGGGGGGATGTTGTGATGAACGCGAAAATCTAAGAAGGAATTTTTATAGTGCGTTACGCTTATGCAATGACGGCTGCGATGCTGCTGGGCGGCACTGCCGCAACTCTTGCCCTGCAATCGCCGGCCGCTTCCCAAGAAGCTCAGAATGAACCCGGCACCATGACGGCGGCCTCCGCCCCGCGCCCCGGCGCGCCGATGAGCTTTGCCGATCTTGCAGCACGCCTCCAGCCGGCGGTGGTCAACATTTCCACCACGCAAAAGGTGCAGGTGGCCAACAACAATCCATTTGCCGGCACGCCCTTTGGCGATCTGTTCGGCGGCGGCAATAACAATGGTGGACGCCCGGTAACTCGCGAAGCGCAGTCGCTCGGCTCTGGCTTTGTGGTTTCTGCAGACGGTTACATCGTCACGAACAACCACGTCGTCTCCCCCGGACAGCGCGGCGCTGCGGTCAGCTCGATCACGGTCACCTTTCCGGACAAGACCGAATATCCGGCCAAGCTCGTCGGGCGTGATCCGACATCGGACCTTGCTGTGCTCAAGATCGAAGGCAAGAACCTGCCCTTCGTGAAGTTCGGGGACAGCGCCCGCACCCGCGTGGGGGATTGGGTCGTCGCCATCGGCAATCCCTATGGCCTTGGTGGCACAGTGACCGCAGGGATCGTCTCCGCGCTCCACCGCAACATCAACGGTGGCCCGTCGGACCGCTACATTCAGACCGATGCGTCGATCAATCAGGGCAATTCCGGCGGCCCGATGTTTGACATGAACGGCAACGTCATCGGCATCAACACTGCGATCTTCTCCCCCACGGGCGGCAATATCGGCATCGGCTTTGCCATTCCGGCAGAGGTGGCAGCGCCCATCGTCGACACCTTGCGCGGCGGTGGCCGTGTGAAGCGCGGCTATCTTGGCGTCGGCATCCAGCCGTTGGATGAGGGCGCCGCTGACGCGCTCGGCCTGCCCAAGAACCGTGGTGAGCTCATTGCGCGCGTCGAACCCAATGAAGCGGCCGCTAAGGCCGGCATTCGCGAAGGCGACGTCGTCGTGAAGGTCAATGGCCGTGAAGTCACGCCGGACCAGACTCTATCCTTCCTGATCGCCAACAGCCCGGTCGGCGCGCGCGTGCCGATTGAAGTCATCCGTGGCGGCAAGCGCCAGACCTTTACGGCTGTGCTGGGCGAACGCCCGTCTGAAGATAAGCTGGCAACGCTGACACAGGGGGAGCCCGGTCTCGACCCCGAAGACGACCAGACAGCACAGAACGCGACGCGGGAGTCGCTTGGTCTCGCGGTCGAAGCGCTGACGCCGGAAATCGCGCGGGCGTTGCGCCTCAATCCGGTGCCGAAGGGCATCGTGATTGGCGCAGTTGACCCGTCGAGCGACGCAAGCGCCAAGGGCCTGCAGCGCGGTGACATCATCCTGTCTGCCAACCAGCAGCCGACGACATCGCCCGCAGACCTGAACACGATCGCAACCGCTGCCAAAAAGGCAGGGCGCAATAACGTTCTCCTCTTCGTTCAGCGCGGCAGCAATCCGCCCCGCTATATTGCGGTGAAGTTCAAGTAACCCGAATTCCCTGGCAGGGACATGGGGCGGCGGGAGCGATCCTGCCGCCCTTTTTTCTTGTTCAAACGATAGGGGCCCAACTGTCATTCCCGCGAAAGCGGGAATCCAAAAAACCAGACACAAAGCCTAAGGCCGCCGAACTGGATCCCCGCTTTCGCGGGGATGACACGGCAGAGACATCACCCGAACGGCACAACCTTATTGTCGGCGTCATGCCCAATATCCGCGCGGCCCAGCCAAGCGATTCCCGCCTTGGCGCACCAGTGCCGCGCGACCTCTTCTTCATTGAGGACAAAGTCGGGATCATTGTCGGGCACATCGCTACACCGGCCCAGTTGGAGGCCCGCCACCGCCCGAATGCCGGGATGGCTTGTCACGTGGAACAGGCTGCGGTCGATGCGGTACATATACTCACCGACCTCTTCCACCATCAACACATGACCGGTGAGATCGGGCTGGAGCGGGGTACCAAGCAATTGGCTGAGCACGGTGAGGTTGAACGCCGCACGTTTGACCGGCGGGTCAAGAGCTGAGTCCAAAGCAGGTGCGTTGCCCGTCACCAGCCAATTCAGCCCGCGCAGGACGGCTGCGTCCCCGCCTGCCCGCTTCAAATCACTGGGCATTGGGCCATGCGCCACCTGACCAATGCCGCGCGCATATAATCCAGCGAGAAGAAAGCCGCCGTCCGAATAGCCCAGATAGCGCTTGTCCGCCGCCGCTGACGTGAGCCGCGCCAGCGTGTCTTCTGCCATGCGGTTGGCGCCATAGCCGCCACGCGCAAACCAGATCGCGTCGATGGACGGATCATTCGCCATCTCCACAAAGGCATCGGCGCGCGCGGCATCTGGCCCTGCAAAATGCCCTTCGGAGAGGAAACACTGGGGGTGGATGACAAGTTCGGGCGCGTCCGCCTCCAACGTCTCCCGCAGCAAGACCGGCAGCCGATCCGCGACCACCTCTTCAAGCCGACAGGACGGCGCGACAATTCCTATGCGCAAGTGATCTGCCCCTATCGGTCGAGCTGCACGTTCTGGAACGTGTCGCATCTATTAGGGTCACCGGTGTCCAGCCCGCGCTTCAACCACGCCATGCGCTCTTTGGCGGAACCATGCGTAAAGCTTTCGGGCACGACGCGGCCTTGGGCGGCCTTTTGCAGAACATCATCGCCAATGGCATGGGCGGCACGCAGACCTTCTTCCAAATCGCCCGGCTCCATCCGTTCCTTGTTCTTTGCGGCCCAAACGCCGGCATAGCAATCCGCCTGCAACTCCATCGCGACCTGGAGCTTATTGCCTTCCACTTCGCTGGCGCGCGACTGATACTCGCGGACCTGATTGGCAATGCCGGTCAGATATTGAATATGATGCCCCACCTCATGCGCGATGACATAGGCCTGCGCGAAATCGCCCGCCGCGCCAAATCGTTGCGAGAGTTCAGCGTAGAAATCGGTGTCGAGATAAATGCCCTGATCCGCCGGACAATAAAACGGCCCCATGGCCGATTGCGCCGCACCACAGCCGGACCGACCGTTCTGCGAATAAAAGACGATCTTGGGTTCTTTATACTTACCCGGCGGAAAGGCCTTGGCCCAAGTGGCATTGGCCGAGGCGAGCACCTGACAACTAAACTTGCTCGCGGCATTCGCCTCACAGCCTTGCGCGCCTGTCTGACCGGCAGGGGCCTGCTGCGTCTGTTCGACCGGCGCGACCTGCCCACCGCCGCCAATAATCTGCCAAGGGTCAATGCCAAGCTTTGGCCCGATCACGACAAGCGCAATCAGCAGGAGGATCGTTCCGCACCCTATGCTGCCGCGCCCGAGCGGGAGCATCCCGCCACCGCCGCCCATGGGAAAGCCGCGACCACCCGAACCGCGCTGGTCCTCAACATCGACGCCCGATGTATCAATATCGTCTAGACGCATGGCCCGCTCCCGCTCTTCACGCGAAAGACATTGCACCGCAGCCGCGCCTGATGCAATCGCAGGCAGCTAAGCAACGGGAGTTTCACATGATCCTCAAGGGCAAGACCGCGCTGATCACCGGGTCCACATCAGGCATTGGCGCGGCCTGCGCGACGGCGCTTGCCGCCGAAGGCGCCTCCATCATGCTCAACGGCTTTGGCGACGCCGCCGCCATTGAGGCGCAGCGCGCGGCGCTTGAAGCCGCCAGCGGTGCCAAAGCGCTCTGGTCCGGGGCGGATATGACCAAGCCCGATGAGATCGCCGCAATGGTCCAGACCTGCCACGACGAACTTGGTGGTCCCGATATCCTGATCAACAATGCCGGCATCCAGCATGTCGCGCCCTTGGACGAATATCCGCTGGATAAATGGGATCAACTGATTGCCATCCTCCTGTCCGCGCCGTTCCACGCCATGCGCGCCGCGCTGCCCTTCATGAAGGACAAAGGCTGGGGCCGGATCATCTCCACCGCCTCTGCCCATTCGATGGTCGCGAGCCCCAATAAGTCTGCCTATAACGCGGCCAAGCACGGCCTGATGGGCCTCACCCGCACCGCCGCCCTAGAGGTCGCGCAAAAGGGGATCACGGTGAACTGCATTTCGCCGGGCTATGTCTGGACGCCGCTCATTGAAAACCAGATCCCTGACACGATGAAGACGCGCGACATGACCCGCGATCAGGTGATCAACGATGTGCTTCTGGGCGCGATCCCGCAAAAGCAATTCGTCATGCCCAACCAGATCGCGGCCATGGCGCTGTTCCTCTGCCGCGATGAGGCCAGTGCGGTGACCGGCGCCAACATGGTCGTCGACGGCGGCTGGACCGCGCAATAGGGCTCAAAACCTGGGGCTTGGTGCACGATGCCAAACTGCGCTTGTGCGGCCTTGCCTAGTGTTGGCGACGGCTTAGGAACACGTCTTTGCACCCGCGTCGCCCCG
>CAJBSR010000063.1 GCA_903958285.1 uncultured Sphingomonadales bacterium | reverse complement strand
GAACCCTTCGTACGTTCAATCCAGCGCGACAGGCTCCTGCGCAGGTTTGCGCGCGCGGTGCAGGGCGTCGATGCTGAAGATCGCAATCGCGGTCCAGATCAGCGCGAAGCAGGCGAGGCGGGCGGCGTTGATCGGCTCATTCCACACAAAGATGCTGAGGAAGAACACGATGGTCGGCGACATATATTGGACAAAGCCGAGCGCGGTGTAGCTCATCCGCCGTGCGGCGGTGGCGAACATCAGCAGCGGAATGGCGGTGATAAGGCCGCTGCCCATCAGGAGAAGGTTGGTGTCGGTCGAGCTGCCAAAGCCGCCCTCGGTCGCCAGCCCACCGGCCAGAGCCAGACACGCAAGCGGGGCGAGCAAAGTCACTTCTGTGGCCAGTCCCGGCACGGCCGATACGGGCGCCATCTTGCGGACCAGGCCATAGCTGCCAAAGCTGAGCGCCAGTGTCAGGCTGATCCAGATCGCACCGGGTTCCTGTAGCAGCATAATGCCGACGCCGGTGGCCGCCACGCCCACGGCGAGCGCCTGTGGGCGGTTCAGCCGTTCCTTCAACACGATACGGCCTAACAGCACGTTGACGAGCGGGTTAAGGTAATAGCCCAGACTGGTGGCCAGCACCTGCTGGTGCATCACCGCCCACATATAGACGGTCCAGTTGATCGAAATGAGCGCAGAGCTCAGCAACATGACACCCAAAAGGCGCGGCTGCGTCATCGCGGCGCGATAGTCGTTCCACTGTTTGAGGCCGAACACGCAGGCCAGCGCGACCGGCAGCGACCACAGGATGCGATGGGCGAGAACTTCAAAGGCGGAGAGCGCGCCAAGAAGCTTGATATAAATCGGCATCGCCCCCCAGATGGCGTAAGCACCGAGTGCAAAGGGCAGGCCACTTTTCGGGGTTGAGGCGGAGGATGTCATCACCGCGCCATGGGCGGGCGGGGGAGCAGCGTCAAGGCAGCGAGGATGGCAGGGCTATCGGTGTCCAATGTCGCAGCGAGGCATTTTTCACTTTCCTACAGCAAGGCAGACAAGGCATGTTCACGCATATGAAGAATCTCACCGCCTCCTTTGCCTCCACAGCCGCGCGGCTGGGTGCCGCGCAAAAGCGGGTCCCCCCTTTTTTGCAGATCTTGGGCCTATGTCTTTTGAAGGCCGCGATGCTTGTCGCGCTGGTGATGGCCTTTGCCCCGGCGGAGGCCGCTCAGAAGCGCAAACCCGCGCCACGTCCCTTAGCGCTCCAGCCGGTCGATACCGCCCCCAAAGTGAGGGTCATTCTTGCGACATCGCAGGGCAACATCACCGTCGAGGTGGACCGGGAGCACGCGCCGCTGACCGCCGCCAACTTCCTGCGCTATGTTGACCAACGTCGCTTTGACGGCACTGTCTTTTACCGCGCGATGCGGCTGGGCACGGATGAGGCAGGCAATGTGCAAGGCCTTATTCAAGGTGGCACGCAGAATGACCCCAAGCGTATCCTGAAGCCTGTCGCGCACGAACCGACAACCAAGACTGGCCTCTCGCATCTGACGGGCGCGCTTTCCATGGCGCGCTGGGCACCCGGCACGGCGACAGGTGATTTCTCTATCTTGGTCAGTCCGCTGCCTGCGCTGGACGCGGACCCGTCTCAGCCCGGCGACAATGCCGGCTATGCCGTGTTTGGATATGTGGTGGATGGGATAGATGTTGTCCGGAAAATCCATGCGGCTCCGACGTCTCCCACACTTGGTGAGGGGCATATGAAGGGCCAGATGCTGGCGCCGACGATCAAAATTCTGACAGCGCGGCGGGCCCCGACTGTGCAGACACAGCCAGTTTTGCCAACCGCTCCCATCCGGTAACCTTTGATATTTATCACGAATTCATGAGCGCTTTTGGATTTCCTGCTTTGCCGATCTGAAAAATGACACTACCGTTTCGGAACGATTAATATTCGATCTGGTTATGAGTGCGGGCGTTGGTGCGGGAGGTCCCGTACACAGCTCGTCAGGGGGTAAAAGTGCTCGGTAGCGTAGTAGCATCCAAAGCCGCGAAAGCGGCTGCTTTGTGCATCTGTCCAATTGTCGGAACAGCGGTTGTGACCACGCAGGTTCCCGCTGTTCGGAAGGCTGTCCATTCAGCAACGGCCCCCAAGCAGGCCAAACAGCCCAAGCGGGCCCGCCTTGCGCTTCGCAAACCCGCCGCACAGACGGCGCAGGCGGTTCCGGTTTGTGCGGACCCTATTCCGGTGGTGCTCGGGACTCAGCCGATCAAGGTGAATGCGGCAGAGGCTGAACCCGTCAAGATCTCTCTGGATGAGCCGTCCGCGCCGTCGACGCCGCAATTATCCGCCTTGTCGTCTGGCCCTGCCTATGCGTACCGACCGCTGGCCGGCGTGCCGGAGCCTGCGGCATGGGTGCAGATGCTGGGCGGTTTCGCTATTGTCGGCGCGACAATCCGCTATGCGCGCAAGGCCCGTCCGGCACCAACAGGCCCTCGCCAAGCCTGACGTAACGTTATCCGATGCGCCATTGCTTTTGCCCGAAAGGCGCTGCAAACGGCCCGTCATGACTGATCCGCAGCAACTTGTTTCCGACCTGACCTCGCTCCTCACTGTTCAGCGCATGGGGGACGGCTGGTATCTGGGTAAGCGCAAGCCCGGCGGCGTCGGCCGCGTCTTTGGTGGGCAGGTGATTGCACAGGCCTTGATGGCCGCGCAGGACACCGTCGCACCGGAACGCATCGCCCATTCGCTGCACGCCTATTTCATGCGGGCCGGAAGCGAAGATTTTGAAATCACCTATCGGGTAGAACGCGACTTTGACGGTGGCAGCTTCTCAACCCGCCGAGTGATCGCACTTCAGCAGGACAAGCCCATCCTCAACCTCGCCTGCTCCTTCCAGAAGCTGGAAGAAAGCTATGAGCATCAGGACGCAATGCCTGAAGTGATTGGCCCGGAAGGGCTCGCGAACGAATCCGAGCTTCGGCAGCGCTTTGCAGAAACCATCCCGGAAGAATCGCGGGAACGTTTCACCCAAGCACGGCCCATTGAATATCGCCCAGTGGATCCGCGCGATTGGTTGGGGACCGAAAAGCGCGATCCGGCGGTGCAGAGCATCTGGTTCCGCCTGGCGGCTCCGATCGATGCCGCGCCGGGCATGCACCGCGCCATCCTGGCCTATGCCAGCGACAGCTATCTGCTGGGCACCAGCACGCTTCCGCACGGTGTGACGTGGGTAACGCCGGGCTTCATGTCCGCCAGCCTCGACCATGCTGTTTGGATTCACGACGATGTGAACGTGAATGACTGGCTGCTTTATCATTGCGACAGCCCTTGGGCCGCGCGCGGTCGTGGCTTTAATCGGGGGTCTATCTACACCCGTGACGGCCGCCTTGTGGCCACTTGTGCACAAGAAGGTTTGATCCGTCGGCCCAAAGCGGGCT